>JAYRVN010000199.1:0-15558 GCA_041918535.1 Chloroflexota bacterium | reverse complement strand
GGGGGGCAATGCGCCGGTTTTGGTCTTTCCCGATGTAAAAGATGTGGCTGCCGTAGCCGAGCAAGCGGTGGCCTGGAAGTTCCGCAACTGCGGCCAGGTATGCGTGGCGCCACAACGCTTTTACGTGCATGACCGGGTTGTTGAAGAGTTTACCCAGGCAGTAGTCGCCGCCACCCGCCGGCAGGTGGTGGGTAACGGCCTGGAACGCGGCGTCACCGTTGGGCCGTTGATCAACCACCGACAACGGGAGCGGCTGGAGCGGCTGGTGGCTGATGCCGTCGCGCAAGGCGCGCAATTGTTGACCGGCGGCCGGCGTCCCCCGCGCCTGACACAAGGTTACTTTTATGAGCCGACCGTGTTGCAAAACCTGCCGGCGGAAGCGTCTGTTCTAACCGAGGAGGTGTTCGGGCCGGTGTTGCCCATCATTCCTTTCGGTACGGTAGAAGAGGCGCTGGCGTTGGCGAACGCCACGGAATACGGCCTGACTGCTTTTGTCCAGACCCAGGACTTGAACACCGCTTTGCGGATGTCCGAAGAACTGGCCTACGGCATGGTTTGTGTCAATGATTGGCTGCCGGCCACGCCGGAGGCCCCCTTCGGCGGCGTTAAGCAGAGCGGTCTGGGCCGCGAAAGCGGTTCCGAGGGCCTACACGAATATCTGGAAGCCAAGACGACGTTCTTCGGTAACATCAATTGAGGAGGCGGCGGTTCAGGACAAGGCTTGTTCCGCGGGCGATTAGCCAGGAGTAGAACGCCAGTCATAGGGGTAATATGACTTTCACCCTATTAAGATAGGCTTGGCGCTATATTTATAATTCTATCCAATGTCATACTCAGAATATGCACTTTGAGTTTGGTTGTCGAAACGCTTCCCTTTATAATTTTAGGAATAACGTTGTCATATTGGGGTTGCCGCGAGGGTGACCCCATTGTGTTATAGGAAGCCAGGATCAGATTCGCTCAGGGCGTCCTCTGGTTATGAGTGTCAGGCGCGGTTCGGGCAACGGTTTAGCCCTATGGTGTTGAGGGTGTTTGGAAAACGGTTGCGCCAGCGCGTTGACATGGCGGGAGCATACGATTTACGTTGATAGACTACAGATCGCAGAATGCGGGCTTGCTGACTGGGCGACCAGGCCATCTCAACCGCTTGGAATACACGCAAGTTGAAATGGTGCTGGCCGCGGGGATTGTAAGCGCCTCACAGAAGGAGGTTTTATGTAGCTTACGCCGATAATAATACAACACACGCGGTCAAGCATCAACGACCAACCTAAACACTCACGGAGGAAGCAAAACATGGTAGACCGTTCAACGTTTTTGCATAGCTATTCTCGCCTGATGGTTCGTTCTTGGGCCAGTGAAGAGTACTTCAACAAAGTCGTGGAGAATCCCAAGGCCGCGTTGGCGGATGTAGGCATTGAAGTGCCTAGTGATGCCACGGTTAACGTCATCACGGTTAAGCCGACAGGGCAAGGCAAGTTGGAAGATCAGTTGACCTACTGGGAAAAAGGCGAAGCCAGCGGCCACTACGATCTGTTTTTGGCCGAGCGTCCTGACGACTTTGACATCAACGATATGGCGCTGTCCGACAATGAGCTCGAAGTCATCGCCGGCGGAACAGAAATCGCGCCAATTGAGGCAGATGGCGGCGGCTGCTCCTCGACCTATTGCTGTTGCTGCACCCCCTGCTGCTGCTGCACGTGATATTTGACCCAACCCGCGGTCTGGTATCAACAACCACCAACCTTAACACTTACGGAGGAAGCAAAACATGATAGATCGTTCAACGTTTTTGCATAGCTATTCTCGTCTGATGGTTCGCTCTTGGGCCAGTGACGAGTATTTCAAGAAAGTCGTGGAAGATCCCAAGGCTGCGTTGGCGGAAGTGGGTATTGAAGTGCCCAGCGACGCCACGGTCAACGTCATCACCGTTAAGCCGTCGGGAGAGGGCAAGTTGGAAGACCAGTTAACGTACTGGGAGAAAGGCGAAGCCAGCGGGCAGTATGATCTGTTTTTGGCCGAGCGTCCCGACGATTTTGACATCAACGATATGGCGTTGTCCGACAATGAGCTCGAAGTTGTCGCCGGTGGTTTGGAGGCGGTGGTGGCGGACGGCGGCGGGTGCTCCTCGACCTATTGCTGTTGCTGCACCCCCTGCTGCTGCTGCACGTGATCTTCGACGCACGATTTTTGCCGTCTGTTTGAGCGTCAAGACGGTTTTTATTTTTGCAACCAGCTTACAAGTAAAATGGGCAGCGGTCGGCGACCCACGCGGTCCCGTCGCTGCCCATAGTTTGATAATGGGACTTCAGGGTTAGCGTGATGATGAGGGAGTCTTTAGCGCGCAAGCAGTATATCCTCTCGGCAACGCAGGTCCGCGTGAGTCTGGGTATGATAGCGGCGGGTTTGTTCCTATTGCCGTTGGTTGAGCGCGATGATGGCTTAGGGAACTGGTGGGCGCTGATCCTGCTTGCGCCGGGTCTGCTCTTTATGGGCCTGGCCTACAACTGGTTGAGATCGCAGCGCGGTTCCCACCGGCTGATCGGCATTTTCTTTGCGGTTGGTTACGCCTGCCTGCTCATGGCGCTGGCCTTTATTGTTAACGCGCATCTGTGGGTGTTGGCGCCGATGATGATCGTTCTCGGCGGGGGCAGCGTGCTGCTTGGCGCAGTCTTGGCTTGACATCGGCCGATTCGGTGGTCTGATTGCATCATCGGGCAGTTGTTTTTGGCTTGGGGTTACAGATGAGGGCGGGGTGAGTCGAGCGTGCGCCGGGCGGTGTGCCTGGTTGCGCGCGCGTGTTATGCCCTTACAAACTTAGACAATATCAAGCGACGAGCGGAGTATGCTATGACTCAGTCAACACCTCCCGCAATCACCGTTGGTCTCGTTCAGATCGGCGAGTTGACCTGGGCGCGCCGGGACAAGAAACAGTGGCGGTTGGTTAACGGGGTTCCTGTTCTCAAGCCGCCGCGGCAGTCAAATGGCAAGTTTGTCTACTTGCCCTATTCGGTGGGCTTGTTGCAGGCGTATGTGCAGGCGCATGCGCCCGATCCGAGTCGCTATCGGTTCTTGCCGCAAATATTTAAGCCGGCGGCAGTGGAGGATGCGGCGGCACAGTTGGAATCGGCCGATATTGTGGGTTTCAGCGCCTATGTCTGGAACGTGCAACAATCCCTCGCCATCGCCCGCCGCCTCAAAGAGGTCAAGCCCAACATCGTCATCGTCTTCGGCGGCCCCCA
The DNA here is from genome assembly GCA_041918535.1 of Chloroflexota bacterium. GTDB lineage: Bacteria > Chloroflexota > Anaerolineae > Promineifilales > Promineifilaceae > DAOTXO01. Next base: position 12,316 of record JAYRVN010000199.1, on the reverse strand, counting down.
AGTGCCGGACCAGCCCGAGACCTTCCTGCGCGAGAATCGTTTCATTGATCTGGTCTGTCACGGCGAAGGCGAGCGCGCCTTTGCTGAAATACTCCGCCGCCTGCCCGAGTGCGATTGGACGGCCGTCCCTTCCATTAGCTATCTGAACGCCGACGACCAGGTCGTCAGCCACCTGCACGCCCCGCGCATCAGCGACCTCTCTACCATTCCCTCCCCCTATTTGAGCGGCGTCTTTGATGACTTGATAGCGCAAAACCCGGAATATCGGTGGTTGGTAATGTGGGAGACCAATCGCGGCTGTCCCTTCTCCTGCACGTTTTGCGATTGGGGTTCGGCTACCGCCGCCAAGGTTTACCGTTTCGACATGGAGCGGTTGAAAGAGGAAATGGAATGGTTTGCTCAGCGTCACATTGAGCACGTCTTCTTTTGCGACGCTAATTTCGGCATTTTCCCGCGCGATATTGAGATTGCGCAATACTTTGTGGATGTCAGTCGTCGCCACCGCCATTTCATGGTCATCAGCGTCCAAAACACGAAGAACGCCACTGAACGTTCGTATGAAGTGCAAAAGACTTTCGCCCAAATTACCACGGCCGGCGTAACCCTCTCCATGCAGTCGCTCGACCCGGCCACACTCCAGGCCATTCGGCGCGACAACATCTCGCTCGAATCATTCCTAGACCTCCAACAGCGCTATAAGCGTGACGGCATTCTCACCTACACAGACCTGATCCTGGGATTGCCGGCTGAGACGTATGACACCTTCACCGATGGCGTCTCGCGCCTGATTAAATACGGCCAGCACAACCGCATTGCCTTCTATAATTGCTCGATATTGCCGAACGCCGAGATGGCGCACCCGACCTATCGGGCTGAGTATGGCATTGCCAGCCGCCCGGTCGAGATCATTCACGAATATGAGGAATTAGAGCAGACGGCGCAAAAGGATGTGAAGGAATATCTCGAAAACGTGGTATACACGGCCGCCATGCCCCCCGACGATTGGCTGCGCGCCAAAGTTTTCACCTGGATGGTGGAGTTGCTACACTTCAACCGTCTTTTCCAGACAGTTTTTGTTTTGCTGGTGGAGAAGTATGGGGTGACTTACCGTGAACTGATCGAAACGATCATGGATGCGGATAGCCGCTACTATCCGACGGTTGCCGGGGTGTATGCGCAAATGTTGGGCTTCGCCCGACTCAATCAGGCGGGCGAACCGGAATATGTGCCTAGCCAGGAATACCTGGGCATTTGGTGGCCGGCTTACGAATACATCTTCATTGATCTGGCTACTCGGGGCAAACTGGACGCTCTATACGCCGAGGTGGAAGAGTTGCTCCACATGTATCTGGCGCAGACAGGGCGGCGCATAGACCCGCGCTTGCTACACCAGGCGATTATGTTTAACAAGGCTTTGGTGCGCTTGCCGCTCCAGATGACTGATACGACCGTGGCGCTTTCCTACAACCTTTGGGAATTCTGCCGCGGTGTGCTGGAAGGCGAACCGGTTGCCTTGAAGCCGGAGCGAAGCATTTACCATATTGACCGCACCAGCACCATGTGGCTGACTTGGGACGCCTGGTATGAGGATGTGATTATGCGCTCGTATCGCCGTAGCGATTTCCTGTATGAACCGCGACGTATCTCAAAGAATGTGGCCCAACAACCGGCGCAAACGTCAGTCGAAGTTTCGGCCGATTAGGGAAGAGCATGCTTGAACCCAGCACACGCCAGGTCACGCCGACGACGCGCTTAAAGCGTCCCAAGCTGCGCAATAACCTGCGAATTGAGGTCATTGAGCCGGAAACGGTATTCGTTATTTTAGATGGCGATCATCGCATCTTCAGCGGGTCCGTTTTTCGCCATCTGATGCCGCTGTTGGATGGCCAGTTAACGGACGTGGATTTAATGCTGCGGCTGGACGGTATCGCCTATCCGCACCAGGTGATGCGCGCCTTGGGCCAATTGCATCGGCAAGGGTTGCTGGTGGATGGCGAGGATGCCACTGCCCCAGCGGAATCGGCTTATTGGCAGACGCTGGGGGTTGAAGGGCAATTGGCCCGCCAACGGCTGGCCGAGGCCAAAGTGAAATTGGTGACGTTGGGTTCGGCCGATTCTACGCCCCTGACGACGGCGCTATCGGCTGTCGGTGTATTGCCCTACACGGCCGATGATTACACGTGTACGGTGGTGGTGACGGACGACTATTTGCGGCCGGCGCTTCAACCGATTAACCGGGAAGCTCTGGCGAACGGTAAGCCCTGGCTACTAGTGAAACTTATCGGCCGAATGGTCTGGATTGGCCCGCTCTTTGTCCCCGGTGAGACAGCTTGCTGGCAATGCCTGGCGCAACGCGTGACGGGCAACCGCCAGGTGGAAGCGTATATCCAATCCAAGAAAGCGTCAGACGAACCCTTGCCGACCTCACGCCCCGGCTTGACAACAACGCTGGAAATGGCCGCCAATATTGCCGCCAATGAAGTGGTCAAATGGCTGGCGACGGGGTCGTATGCCCAGTTGGGCAACCAACTGTTGACGTTGGATACCATCAGCCTGCAAACACGCAAACATGCAGTGATCAAGCGGCCACAATGTCAGGCGTGCGGCGGCCCGCGTCAAGCGAATTCGGCCGAACCGCCCCCCTTTGTTCTTCACCCGTCGCCCAAAAAGTCCAACCTGGATGGCGGTCATCGCACCTTGTTGCCCGAAGAAACGTTCGCCCGCTACCAGCATCACATCAGTCCCATCACGGGAGTAGTCAGCTCCCTGGTCAGTCGCATTGAGATGAACGGCATCACCTACAGCTACACCGCCGGCCACAACTTCGCTTTGTGGGGCGATAACATGAGCATGTTGCGCAAGAACATGCGCTCCCAGAGCGGCGGCAAGGGGCGCACCCGCATCCAGGCGCAGGTAAGCGGTTTGTGTGAAGCCATTGAGCGTTACTCCGGCGTCTACCGCGATCCGCAACCGCACGCCCTCCAGGCCAGCTATCGTGAATTGGGCAGTGAGCGAGCCATCCACCCCTACGAAGTGTTGCTCTACAGCCAGAAACAATATGCGCATCGTCATGAATGGAACGCCCAGCTTGACGCGCCATTTAATCTTGTCACCGATCCCTTCGATGAAGATATCCGCATTCAATGGACGCCGGTCTGGTCCTTGACGAATAACCGCGCCAAATACATCCCGTCTGCTTACTGTTACTACGGTCATCCAGACATGCACTATTTTTTCTGCGGCAGCGACAGCAACGGGTGCGCGGCCGGCAATACGCCCGAAGAGGCTATCCTGCAAGGGTTCCTGGAACTGGCAGAACGCGATGCTGTAGCTATGTGGTGGTACAACCGGCTACGCTACCCCGGTGTAGACCTGGCTAGTTTCAACACCCCTTATTTTCAGCAGTTGCAAGCCTTCTATGCCCAAATCAATCGCAGCTTGTGGGTGCTGGACCTGACGAGTGATCTGGGTGTTCCAACCTTTGTGGCTGTTTCAGGTCGTCTCAACCGGGAAGTGGAGGACATTGTGGTGGGCTTTGGGGCGCATCTGGACGCCTCAATTGCCATCATGCGCGCGCTGACCGAAGCCAACCAGTTCTTGCCATCGGTGATGATGGAAAATCCGGACGGGACAACGCGTTACACGCTGGACAAAGGGGCTATCAAATGGTTCCAAACCGCCAAGATGGCGACCGAGCACTATTTGCTGCCGGATGACAAGCGACCGTTCCGCACGGCCGCCGATTATCGCAATATGACCAGCGCCGATCTAAGTCATGAGGTCATGACGTGTGTGGAGATGGCCCGGCGCGTGGGCCTGGAAACGTTTGTCCTTGACCAGACGCTGCCTGATATTGGCCTGAATGTTTTCCGCGTTATTGTGCCGGGCATTCGCCATTTTTGGCGGCGGTTGGCCCCTGGACGCTTGTATGATGTGCCGGTGAGAATGGGCTGGCTGGCCGCTCCGGTGGCGGAAGAAGATTTAAACGCGCATTCGCTGTTCTTTTAGGCTTAAACCGAGTTCGGACGGCCGCCGCATGGCAGGTGGGAGCAGCGGCTAATTCCGCAATTATCTTTGGGAGGAGTTGGAAAATGTTGACATTACGTTTGCGCGGCGACGCAACGGTGGAAGAAAAATCGGCCGATTGGTTTGTCCTCAGCGCCCCGGAGGTCGGGCAACTTAGCTTTCGCTCCTTGTCGCCCGGCTTCATCGCCGTCTTGCACGCGTTGAATAATGGCGGCGCAACGGAGCAGGCGCTGGAGAATATGGTCCTGGAGCAAGATGGCGCGCGCCGGCTCATCCCGTTTTACCAATTCATCGGTAATCTGGCCGGCCAATCCATGCTCTCCCACACCGTGGTACAAGACCAACGCAGCCTTGCCGGCATCGTTCCCATTGCGCGCCATTATCGTTTCAACAGCCGGCTCATCAAGGCCGACCAGGCTTATCTCTTCTCGCGCTTCGCCTACATGCGCCAGGAAAACGGCGCTTTTGTCTTGGAAACGCCGCGCGGTTACGCCAAAGTCACACTGCTGGCCGAACCCGCGTTTACACTCCTCGCCGCCCTGGCTGCGCCGCGTTCATGCCAAGACCTGGCGACGCAACTCAACCTGGACGAGAAGATTGTGTATGAATTTGTGAACTTGCTTGCCAACGCCGGCGCCCTGGTCGCTGTGCAGCCAGGCGAGCCTTCGGAAGAAACGACAGCGGTGGGTCTGGCGATGTGGGATTTCCATGATCTTCTGTTTCATGCCCGCAGTCGGCAGGGCCGGCATAATTACGGCTATGGGGGAACGTCGCGCTTTCAGGGAAAGTATCCGCCACTGCCCGTAGTAAAAAGCTACCCTGAGGCTGAGGTGATCGCGCTGCCGCGGCCTGATGTGGCGGCCCTTTGCGCCGCCGATGTGCCGTTTACGGCGGCGCTGGAGTCGCGCCGCTCGCTACGCTACTACAATGAGAATGCGCCTATCACCTTGGAGCAATTGGGCCACTTCCTTTATCGCAGCGCCCGCATCCAACAAGTGCTGGAGACGGCCCCCGACATGCCGGACTTTAGCCTGCGACCCTATCCGGGCGGCGGAGCTGCGCATGAGCTGAATATCTATCCGGTGATTGGGCAATGCGACGGCGCGCCGGTTGGTCTTTACTACTACAACCCGCTGGATCATGTGTTGCATCGCTTGACCGGCGACAATGAATATGTACGCCGCCTGCTGCATGTGGGCTGGGTGACGGCCACGCGCAAATCGCAGCCACAAGTGTATTTTGGCATCACGGCCCGTTTTCAGCGCTTGCAGTGGAAATACGAGTCTATGATGTATGCGCTGATCCTCAAGAATCTGGGCGGTTTATATCAAACGTTTTACCTGACAGCGACGGCCATGGGCCTGGCGCCATGCGCCTTGGGCGGGGGAAATTCGGACTTGTTTGGCCTGGCGGCGGGCCTGAATTATTATGAGGAGTCGCTGGTGGGTGAGTTTGTATTAGGCAGTCGCTCGCCGGAGAATCCGGCGGAGTGGTAGGAATCGCATGATGTCAACGGCTGAGTCGGTGGTGCAGGGTTATTATGAGGCAATTAACCGGGCGGATTGGGCGGCGTTGGATGGCTGCGTTTCGGCCGAATACGCGCACCACACTCCCGGCTTCCCCCCCGGCCTGCGCGCCTTTAAACGTTTGCTCATCGCTTACCACGCCGCTTTCCCTGACCTGACCAACATCGTTCAGGAGATGATTTGCGCGGACGACCGTGTCATCGTGCGCGTTCAGACTCGCGGCACTCATCGCGCCCCGTTCCTCGGTCACGCCCCCACCAACCGCGCCTTTGTCGCGCAGGGCATAGACATATTCCGGCTAGCCGACAATCAGATCATCGAGTGTCACTCGGTCTTTGACACGTTCAGTATGTTGCAACAGCTTGGCCTGCATCGGCCGGCCTGACAAGGATGAGTTCGATGACCTCCCAACCCACCGCCTCGCGCACCCACCCATCCCCGCCAGGACCGTCGCAAGCTTTGACTGTCGAGGCTGTGCGGCAAGAGCCGTTGCAATTCATCCTGGACCTGACCGCCGCCTATGGCGACATGGTACGCTATTATGTAGGCGATTGGCCGTGCACCATTGTTAACCAGCCCGCCTATGTCAAGCATGTTCTGCAAGACAATCACGCCAACTATACCAAGATCGGCACGCCCGACTTAATGATGCTCAAGCCGATGTTAGGCGAGGGGCTGCTCACCAGCGACGGCCCTGTCTGGTTACGCCAGCGCCGAATCACCCAGCCTGCTTTCCATCGTCAGCGCCTGACCATCTTCGGCCAATTGATGACCGATATGACGCTCGATATGCTGCGCGACTGGGCCGCACTCGCCGATAGCGGCCAGACCGTGGCCGTGGATACGGCAATGACGCAGTTAACCCTTCGCATCGTAGCCAGGGCGCTGTTCAGTTACCATGTGGAAGGCGAGGCCGACCGTTTCGGCAAAGCGGTGGAAGTGCTGAACGAGTGCATGGGCCACGCCGACCCCACCAATCAAGCCGTTTTCCGGCGGTTTCCGCAGGCGTTGGGCGTTATTCACACGATTGTCAAAGAAATCATCTGGTCGCGCCGTTTGTTGGGACAGCGCGAGGATGATTTGCTAGACATGTTGATGAATACAACCGAGCCGGAAACAGGCGAGCGTCTAACCAGCCGCCAGCTTCTTGATCAGGTGGTAACGCTTTTGCTGGCCGGTCACGAGACGACGGCCAAGGCGCTGACCTGGACGTTCTATTTGCTGGACCAACACCGCGAGGCAGAGGCGCGTTTGCAAGCGGAAGTGGACGACGTGCTACAAGGCCGCGCGCCGACGGTGGATGACTTGCCCAACTTGCCCTACACCTGGATGGTGTTGCAAGAGTCCATGCGCCTGCGGCCGCCCATTTGGCTGCTCTCACGCATCGCGGTGGCGGATGATGTAATTGGCGGCTATCACATTCCAGCCGGCTCATTGGTGGTGATCAGCCCGTATGCGCTACATCGCCATCCGGCCTACTGGGAATACCCTGAAGCGTTCCATCCGGAGCATTTTAGCCAGGAGCAGGAGGCCGAGCGCCCCGGCTATGCGTATGTGCCGTTTAGCGGCGGCCCGCGCCTGTGTGTCGGCAAGCCGTTTGCCATTATGGAAACGCGCCTGGTGTTGGCAACTGTTGCCCAGCATTACCAACTGCGGCTGTTGCCGGGCCATCCGGTAACGCCGGAGGCGTTGGTCACTTTGCGGCCGCGTTATGGGATGCCGATGACCGTGGAGGCGAGGCCGGTATGACGGCAGTTAACTCATACCGGATTGAGCAGGAGAATCGCGATGTCGCCGGCGAGTTGGAGCGCTTGCGCCGGCAGGCAACACTGAGTTGGCAACAAGAGGCGCGGTTGTTGCGTTGGATCGGTTTGGCGGATGGCATGTGTTTGCTAGAATTGGGTTGTGGGCCGGGCTATGTGACGGAGCAATTGGCGGCTGACTGGCCGGGTTTATCCATTACGGCGTTGGATCATGCGGCTGATCTATTGGCGCAAGCGGTAGAGCGGCTGGGATCGAGTCGAGTGACGTGGGTGCAGGATTCGGCCGAATCCACCTCCCTGGCTCCCGCCCAATTCGATTTCGTCCTGGCGCGTTACCTCTTTCAACATCTGCCCGACCCGGCTGCCGTTGCGCGTGAAGCTTACCGCCTGTTGCGTCCTGGCGGTTGTCTGGCGGTCATTGATATTGACGATGGCTTTTGGGGCGCAGCCCAACCCTCCTATCCGCAATTGCCCGCCATCTACGCCAAGGCGGGCGTGGCCCAGGCGGAACGCGGCGGCGATCGGTTCATCGGACGCAAGCTATATCGCCTGTTACAAAGCGCCGGCTTCCAGGCGGTTGAGTTGGAAGCCTTTGTTTACCATAGCGATGCCCTGGGGATGGAGCCGTTCTTGCCGCAACTCAGCCCGGATCGATTGTTGGTGGCGGTGCGCAGCGGGGCCATCTCGCCGCGCGAGTTTGCTCTGGCCCAGGCGCTCTTTCACCATTTTCTGGCCGCGCCTGACGCCTTTGTGTTAATGGCGGGATTACTGGCCCACGGTCACAAGCCGCACGACGCCGCTTAAGCGACGCCAATTAAACGGAGCCGACAATCATGCTGACGAGGCCGAAATTCAAGGATTGCTTCCTGGTCGAGCCGGTAAGTCCGGACAAACTCTTCATCCTGACCGAGAGCCATTACTGGGTGCTGGAAGGCGCGGCCTTTCATCATTTGGCGCCTCTTTTGACCGGCGAATACACGGCTCTGGATATTGTGCAACGCCTGGAAGACCGTGTATCTGCGCCCCAACTGTTTTACGCTTTGAACCATCTGGAACAACGCGGCTGGTTGACGGAGGCGGTGGAAAATGGCCTGGGCGCTGAGGCGTCGGCTTTTTGGTATATGCTGGGCGTGGACGCCGCTAAAGTGCCGCAACGCCTGGCGACGGCCGGCGTAGAAATTGTGACGGTGGGTGAGGGAGAGGCCGGGCCGTTGTTGGGCGCGCTGGATCGCCTTAACCTTCGCCATTCGGCCGAATCCGACCACGCGGCTCTGCGGGTGGTCCTGACCGACGATTATCTCAACCCCGATATTGCCTTCATTAATCAGACGGCTTTGCACAACCGCCGCCCCTGGTTGCTGGCTCGCCTGGTCGGCGCGCAATTATGGCTTGGCCCGCTCTTTCAGCCGGGCCAGACCGCCTGCTGGGAATGCCTGGCGCAACGGTTACGCCATAACCGGCAGGTAGATGCCTATATCATCCGCAACAGCCCACATGAAGATTTCATTGCGCGCCCGCTGGCTGCCGCGCCGATGACAACTGCCCTTGGAGCTAATTTGGCGGCCACGGAGATCGCCAAGTTCCTGACGCAAGGACAGAACCGCCAGCTGACCAATGTCCTGCTGACCTATAATACCGTGACCGGTGAGATCGAAACACATCCGGTGACCCGTCGGCCGCAATGTCCCATGTGCGGCGACCCTGCGGCGTTTCGGCCGAATCACCCCATCCAGCTTGTCAGTCGCAGCAAAGCCTTCATTGGCGATGGCGGCCATCGCCACCTCTCCCCCGAAGAGACCTTCAACCGTTACCAACAACATATCAGCCCGCTCACTGGCGTCATCAACTGGCTGCAAAACATCACCGATGATGCCAGCGGCCTGGCCTACAGTTACGTTGCCGGCCATAACTTCGCCCTGATTCAAAATAGTCTCTACTGGCTGCAACGCAATCTGCGCTTCAACACCGGCGGCAAAGGCATGACAGAGATGCAAGCCAAAGTGAGCGCCATGGGCGAAGCCATTGAACGCTATTCCGCTGTGTATCGGGGCGACGAAGCGCAGATTATCGCCAGCTACCATGAACTGGCCCCGCAAGCTGTGCCCATGAACGATCTGATTAACATCAGCGAGGAGCAATTCGCCACCCGCGATCAGTTCCATGCCACCCTCCAGGCTGACAGCTTTCAAGTTGTGCCCAAACGCTTCGATCCGGACCAGCCCATCGCCTGGTCGCCGGTTTGGTCGCTAACGGCCGACCGCGAGCGTTACGTGCCATCCGCCCATTGTTACTTCGGCCACCCCGACACGGATCGGTACTTCTTCTGCACCGGCAACAGCAGCGGTTGCGCCGCCGGCAATAACCTCGAAGAAGCCATGCTCCAGGCGCTTTTTGAATTGGTCGAGCGCGATAGTGTCGCTATTTGGTGGTACAACCGTATCCAGCGACCGGCGCTTGACCTTGCCTCCTTCAAACTCACCTATCTGAGTATGCTGCAAGATTATTACACCTCGCTGCATCGCGAATTTTGGGTGCTGGACATCACCAGCGATCTGGGCATTCCTGCCTTCGCGGCTGTATCCCGCCGCACCGATCGGCCGGTGGAAGATATTGTGCTAGGATTCGGCTGCCATTTTGATCCCACCATTGCCCTGTTGCGCGCTGTCACGGAGATGAACCAATTCCTGCCGCTGATCACGCGCACGCGCCCGGACGGCAGCACGCTTTACGGCTATCCGGAAGGTGAAGCCATTACCTGGTGGCAAACAGCCACCCTGGCAAACCAGCCGTATCTTCAGCCGGCGGCGGCTCCGACCCGGCGTTTGGGTGATTTTACGGATCGTTCCAGTCATGATTTGAAGGTGGATGTGGAAACCTGCGTGGGGATATTGGCTGAGGCGGGCATGGAGACACTGGTGATGGATATGACGCGCCCGGATATTGGCATGACCGTGTGTCGGGTGATTGTGCCGGGTTTGCGCCATTTTTGGCGGCGTTTGGGGCCGGGGCGTTTATATGCTGTGCCGGTCAAGCTAGGTTGGCTGGCCTCGCCGACGCCGGAAGAGGCGCTCAATCCTTATTCGGTTTTCTTCTAAGGCACACGTATGCGATGGTTTCGGCCGATATTTAACCAGCCGCAACTGGCATCGAAAGGAGCGTAAACTATGACGGGCTTCTCAACCCTGGACTGGCTACTCATGCCGCATAATGACCAGACCATCCTGGGTTATCTCACGCGCAAGCCGCGCCAAACCTTAGCGGCGCTCGCTCACGCCACGCGTCTTTCGCCGGCAGAGATCGAGGAGGGTTTGGCCCGGCTACTCAAGGCATCGAGTGTGGTGATGGACAGTGAAGATGGCGGGTCTGTCTTCTCGGTGCGTTTGAGCAATTCCCAAACCACCCTTCGCCACTCACCGCTCAGCGTTCTCGACGTCTTTCCTTGAAATGATCATGATCGGGAGCATCCTCAGCCGCGTTGCGTTGTCCATCCAGGTCTGTGACGTCCGGGAATTTTTCCCCCGGTCAGGATAGATAGCTATGTCCCACTTTTCACCGCTTGATATGCTATTCATGCCGCCGGATGAGCAGGCTGTATTGCGTTGTCTGAACCGCCAGCCGCGCTTATCCTTCTCCAAGATCGCCGACAGCACCCGCATTCCACCCCAGCGGTTGGAAGAGTTGCTAGAGAACATGATCAGTGATGGGCATCTGGTGGAACAGTACAAAGACGGTCAGCGGACGTTTTCCGTGCGCTTTGCGCGGGCGCAGGAGAGCGTACGCAATATGCCGCGCGGCATGATGGAGTTGTTTGAGCAGCAGCCGGACACCTTCTTAACGCAGGTTCCCTTGACGGCGAATCTGAGTGAAACTGAGCGCGAAGCCCTGTTAGCCAAAAGCGTCAAGCGGCCTATCTTGCCCGACGAAGTGTATGTATGGCAAGGTAAGTCCTTCAAGCATGTGGCGGTGGTGCGTAATGGGCTGGTGCGCAAGTCGCGTTTGCAGCACCGTGGACGAGTCCAGAGCGCTGAATACCTGCGACGGTTCGATTGGCTGGGGTTAGCGGAAGTGTTAGCCGGCATGCCCAGCGCGGCAACTTTTACCGCCGCGACCGAAGGGGAATTATTGACTTGGCCGGCAGATTTCTTCTTGGAATTCTTGCAAAATCATCCCGGATTTGCTCTGACGACGGCACAAATGCTGGCGCATGTAACCATGGATTGCCAGGATAATCGCAAGGAAGAGGTGGGGCGTTTGTGGGTGTTGGCCGGCGTGCAGGAAGGAGTGGGCGCAACCACCGTCGCGACGCGTTTGGCGCAATTGGTTGCGCAAATGGATAGTGCGGCGCATCGGGTGCTGCTTTGGAATGCGACAGGAAATTCGGCCGAATTCGACGCCTCCCTTAGCGCTGACCTTATCCCCGTCGAGAGTCACCCTTCCGGCAGCTACACCCTGCATAAACATCCTAGTGGTTTGCACTTCCTTTCCGGCATCCGTGAAAAGAATTACCCGCCCCAGGTATTGCTGGATATGCTTCTGACGGATTTTCAGGCGCGCTACGACTACATCATCTGTGATAGCGGCGTGCAGCCCGATGACGAACTAACTTTGCGCCTGCGCGGACGCGCCGAAACGCTCATCATGCTCACGGATGACCCCCACGCAGCCGGCAGCCTCGCCGACGCCGCCAGTCGTCAAGCCTATGCCAGCCCGGGGCAAAAACGCATGTTATTGCTCAATCGCGCCCGTATCCCGCTGTCCGCTGTGGACCCCGCTTTCCACCTGGTAATCGGTGAGGAAATTGATCCCTTAACTCATCGGGCCGGCCCATCCGATTTAGCCTTGCAAGAGTTGCTGCGGCGTCTTTCCCTGACCCACAGCATCGGCATTTTCATCCCTTCGACCCTGGATGTGAATTCAGTGGTGGACAACTCCGAACAAGTGAAGGCGACCCTGGCTTTTCTTGGTTCTATCTTTGGGGGGGCTACTAGCAGCGAAGCAGAT
>JAYRVN010000198.1:0-3564 GCA_041918535.1 Chloroflexota bacterium | reverse complement strand
GATGATTTGCCCGCCCAGGCAGAGGATATTCATGTCGTCGTGTTCCACGCCTTGCACGGCCGAGTAGATGTCGTGGCACAAGCAGGCGCGCGCGCCGCGGATTTTGTTGGCGGCGATGCTGGCCCCGACGCCGCTGCCGCAGACGAGAATGCCTTTGGCGAATTCTTCGGCCACGACGGCGCGGGCCACAGATTCGGCCGAATCGGGGTAATCATCGCTCGCTTCGTACACCTGCGCGCCCACATCCACGACCGAGTAGCCGGCCGCCAGTAAACGGCGCTTCAACAGCTCCTTCAAGTCAAAACCGGCATGATCCGCGCCAATCACGACTTTCATTCTGCGCTCCTGGGCTAAGATGTCAGGGAAGGGCCTTGCCGCGCTATCCCTGGTTGCGTTACCCACCCGATTATACGACAATATGGGCTAGACTCGGCTTTTTACCGGCTGCGCTGACGGGTATTTTAAGGTTGCGCGGCGCGAGATGAGGAGATAGGCGATGAATGCATTGGTAGAACTCCAGGCTTATGGGCAAAGTTTCTGGTACGACAACATGCGGCGCAAGTTGTTGTTGGATGGCACGCTGGCAAACCTGATCGCGCGGGATGGCTTGCGCGGCGTAACCTCGAATCCGACGATTTTTGAGAAGGCGATTGGCGGCAGCGACGATTATGACGCCCAGATCGGCGAATTGGCCGCGGCCGGGGTGGGGCTGAAGGCGGTGTATGAGGCGCTGGTGATGGCTGATATTCGCCTCGCCTGCGACCTGTTCGCCGATTTGTACCGGCAGACCCGGGGCGCTGATGGTTTCGTCAGTCTGGAAGTGTCGCCGCATTTGGCGCATGACACGGAGGGGACGGTAGCGGAGGCGCAGCGGTTGTTTGGGGAGGTGAATCGGCCGAATCTCATGATCAAAGTCCCCGCCACCCCCGCCGGCATCCCCGCCATTCGCCGCCTGCTCAGCCTGGGCCTCAATATCAACATCACCCTCATGTTCAGCCTGGCCCACTACGACGCCGTAGCCCGGGCCTACCTCGACGGCCTGGCCGACTGGGTCGAGTCCGGCGGCGACCCGACCGGCGCGGCTTCAGTCGCCTCCTTCTTTGTCAGCCGCGTAGATAGCGCCGTGGATAAGTCACTGGCCGCCTTAGCCAATCCCGCCGCCGACGCTCTGCTCGGTCAGATTGCCATCGCCAACTGCAAGATCGTCTATCAGCGTTTTCAAGACATCTTCTACGGGCCGGCTTTCGCCGCCTTGCGCGCCGCCGGCGCGCGCCCGCAACGCCTGCTCTGGGCCTCCACCAGCGCCAAAAACCCCGCTTACCCCGACACGCTGTATGTGGACAACCTCATCGGCCCGGAAACGGTCAATACCATGCCCCCGGCTACCGTCGAGGCTTTCCGCCATCACGGCCGGCCGGCGCAGACGCTCACCCAAGACCTGGACGGCGCGCGCCGGGCGCTGACGGCTCTCGATGCATTGGGCATTGATCTGAACGCCGTGGCCGAGCAGTTGCAGGTTGAAGGGGTAGATGCCTTTGCCCACTCTTTTGACGCCCTTTTTGCCGCCCTGCAAGCCAAGGCTCGCGCCGGCCTGCCGGCCTGAGCGGATCGGCTCAACCGGCCCACTGCCATGACCGGCAACCGGCACAATCAAGCGCTCGGCGCCTGGGGGGAATTGGTGGCGGCGACCTATTTAGAGGCGCATGGCTACACCATCCTGGCGCGTAACTGGCGTTGCGCCCTAGGCGAGATCGATCTGGTGGCGCGAGGGACGGCGGGATTGGTCATGGCCGAAGTCAAGACACGGCGCGGGCGGTCTTCCGGCGCGCCGGAAGAGGCCGTCACAGCGCACAAGGCGGAGCGTCTGCGCGCGCTGGCTCAGGCCTATTTAGCGGAACATGACCTGGATGAGGTGGATGTGCGGATTGATGTGCTGGCGGTGGAATTGGACGCGGGCGGCAAGTTGTTGCGCTGCGAGCATTACCCCAACGCGGTTGCGGCATGGTAGCCCGTTTACGGCCGCTGTTGGTGTTGGTGGGGCCGACGGCGGTAGGGAAAACGGCGCTCTCGTTATCGGTGGCGCAGGCGGTTGGGGGGGAGGTGGTTTCGGCCGATTCGCGTCTCTTCTATCGCGGTCTGGACATCGGCACGGCCAAACCCACCCCGGCCGAACGCGCCCAGGTTCCCCATCACTTAATTGACATCTGCGCCCCCGACGAAACCCTCACGCTCGGCGACTATCAAAGGCGCGCCTACGCTGTCATTGACGCCTTGCATCAACGCGGCCGATTGCCTATTCTCGTGGGCGGAACCGGCCAATATGTGTGGGCCGTGGTCGAAGGCTGGGGCATTCCGCGTGTGTCGCCCCAACCCGCTTTACGTCAGGCATTGGCAAGGCTGGATTCGGCCGAATTAAGTCGCTGGCTGGCTCGACTCGACCCGGAAGCCGCCGCCGCCATTCATCCCAACAACGTGCGGCGCGTCATCCGCGCCCTGGAAGTCACCCTGGTTAGCGGCCGGCCGATCAGCCAATTGCAGCGCAAAAGCCCGCCGCCTTACGCCGTGTATGTGGTGGGCCTGGCTTGCGCCCGCGCGCGCCTATATGCGCGCGCAGACGCGCGCGTGGACGCCATGCTGGCCGCCGGTTTGTTGGACGAGGTGATGGCGTTGCGGGCGGCCGGCTACGGCCGGACGACGCCGGCCATGAGCGGTCTGGGGTATCGCCAGTTGCTCGATTATCTGGATGGGCGGGCGACGTTGGAGGAAGCGGTGCAACGCATCAAGCACGCGACGCACGGCTTTGTGCGGCAACAACAGACCTGGTTTCGGGCGGAAGATAGGCGAATAAAATGGGTGGAGGTGGATTCGGCCGAATATCCCGCCAACGTCCTGGCCGATGTCCAAACCTGGCTGACAGCTTCCTCTCCCTAGCCAGTTTCTCTTAGCGAAAAACACGTCGACGGCAGGTTTCAGGCGCGCTGGCCCACTGCGTCATGCCGCGACTAGCACGCGCTCTACTTCTTCCGATAGTTCAACAAAGACAAAGTGGCGCTTATGGTACAGGTAATCTTCGCCACTTTCATCAATCACGCGCAACAAATCATCCTGCTCTTGCTGCTGCGGCGAACCACTTCGCCCTTTACACCTAAATTCGCCCGATCGCTTATTCTAACTGTGTCGCCCGTTGGTTTTGCAAACTCCAAACTTGGACAGCAATTTTTGCCAGCACAACCTGGCGCGATTCGATCTCTTCATTTCCCCACTTGTCTAGTGCTTGAAACATCTGATTCAGAGGGAGTTGAGAGCTATCGAGCGCTTGTTGCCGCTTATGTGAGAAAGAAGTATCACCCAGGTCAGAATTGACCTTCTTGTTAAGCAAAGTCAGATTACCAATTCTGTACACATAGTCTGCCGGGTTTACACCCGTGAAGTAACCCTTCCACCCAGATGGCAAACTTTGTGGAAGAATGTGCTCTAAATTTACCTGTTTTGCATCAGGATTTACTACCTGCTCAGTATGTTGTCTAGATTGTTGATATACCTTGAAAGGGCATAAACTGACAT
>JAYRVN010000197.1:0-7737 GCA_041918535.1 Chloroflexota bacterium | reverse complement strand
CGCCCTTAATTGAAAACTTCAACCTCACCTTGCGCCCCGGTTCCCGCGTCGCCTTAGTCGGTGGCTCCGGCAGCGGCAAATCCACCATTGCCAAATTGGTTGCCGGGGTGTACGACCCATGGTCAGGCGAAATCCTGTTTGATGGCCGTCCGCGTGAGGCCATTAGCAAAACGCAATTGAAAAACTCCTTGTCCATGGTTGATCAGGAGATTTACCTCTATGAAGGCACGCTGCGCGAGAACATCACCATGTGGGATCCCACCGTAGCGGATGCCAATGTGATTCAAGCTGCCAGGGATGCCGCCATCCATGATGACCTTGCCACTCGGCCGGGCGGCTACGATTCGATGGTAACGGAAGGCGGCGCCAATTTCAGTGGCGGTCAACGGCAACGGATTGAGATTGCGCGCGCGCTGGTTAATAACCCTACGCTTCTCATTATGGATGAAGCTACGAGCGCGCTCGACCCCATCACCGAAAAAATCATTGATGACAGCCTGCGACGTCGTGGTTGCACAACCTTGATCGTGGCGCACCGCCTCAGCACCATTCGTGACTGCGATGAGATCATTGTCATGCAACAAGGAAAGGTGGTTCAGCGGGGCACTCACGACCGGTTAGTGCGTGTAGAAGGGCCCTACGCGACACTCATCAAGACCAGCGAAGCTGCGCGCACGCCGACGCAGCAAATCTTCGATCTGTTGCAAGCCACGCCATAGCCGCCAGGGCATCTCCAGGGGCGTTTAGGGAACAAGGCGATGAAACCAGAGACACGCGAGTTGAACGTCAGCAAGATTGAGAACCTGGAACTGTTTCTCCTTAACCTGCGCTATAAAGAAGGGCGTTTGGTTGAAGTGGAGGGCAACAAGCCGTTGTTGCTCAATGATCCCACACAAGCCTGGATCGTGTATTCCGGCGTCGCCGATGTGTTTTCCGCGCCGGTTTCGCAAGGCGAGGTGGTAGGCGTCAATCGGCACCTCTTCCGGGGTGGCGTAGGCCAGCTTTTGCTAGGCGTGGACACGAACGCCTATGGCGGCGGCCTTGCGTTACGGGTCAGTGGTACACCAGGCACTCGCCTGCTGCGTCTGCGTCGCGCGCGCCTCATGGACTTGGCCCAGGACCTGGAGTTCAGCGCGCTGATCGTGGCCATGCTTGAAGATTGGGTAGGCGGGCTGGCAAATGGCATATTCCGCGAAGTTGTGCCCAAGGAAGCATTATCCCTGGAGGCGAATCAATCTCTAACCTTGGATGACCAGGCGACTATTGTGCCGAGGCGCGGGATTCTGTGGGTTCAGGCGGATGGCGGCGCGTTGCAACTGATGGGGCAGCCGCAACTTTCCTGGCAGAATGGAGTCGGGCATGTGCCGATTTCGCGCCAAACGTGGGCGCGTGTTGAAAGCCGAAGTATCGTGTATAGCCTAGACACGCCGGCTTTTATTCAGTCAGATAAAGACTGGCAGGCGTTGGATCACTTCCACCAATTAGCCCTGCAGGCGATGCTTCTTAGCCGCGCCGAAGAACGTCAGGGCGACGTTGAACGCTTGCAGCGTAAAGCTGGTCTGGAACAAGCCACCATGCAGCAGTCGCTGCAGCATTTGACTTCGCCCTTATCCGGTGAAGATGAATGGACAGCGCCCGGTCAGGCAGGGCAAGTCGAACCAGACTACCTTTTCGTCGCCTGCCGCTTGGTGGCGGAGCAACTCGGCGTGACGTTGGAGAGGCCGCCCGCGGCGAATCGCAAGTTATTGCAGGGGCAGGCCTTGCAGCGGTTGGTGCGTCATGCGGGGTTGCTCATGCGTGATGTAGCGCTGCGTGGTTCCTGGTGGGAAAACGATAATGGGCCGCTCCTAGGATTCTTGCAACGAGGCCAACGACCTGTGGCGCTGTTGCGCGCGCGCGGGCGCTATGAGTTGGTCAATCCGGTTACGCGCACTCGGACGCCGGTAGACGCCCAAACGGCAGCGACGGTGTTGCCGGTTGCCTATACATTCTACCGCCCGTTTCCCAACAAGCCGCTAGGCTTGTGGGAAGTGCTGCGCTTTGGCGTTCGCGGCGGCCAGTCGGATGTGCGTGGGATTATTCTTTTGAGCGCCGCTATCAGTTTGATCGGCTTGTTGCCGCCTGTGGCCATGGGCTGGCTATTTAATACCGTCATTCCTAGCGCGCAGGTGAATCTGTTATGGCAGGTGGGTGTGGGATTGATCGTTATGGCGGTCGCGACCGCTTTTCTACGGTTGGCGCGCGGCATCGCCTTCTTGCGGGTGCAAACGCGGCTGGATGCTGATGTACAGGCGGCTCTCTGGAGCCGGTTACTCAGTTTGCCGATGGGATTCTTTCGGGATTATACGGCCGGCGATCTGGGGACGCGGGCTATGGGGATTAGCACGATACGCCGGGCCTTATCCGGGTATGTGGTCACCACGTTGGTAACGAGCCTATTCTCGATAACAAACCTGCTTCTCTTATTTGCCTATTCAACCCGGTTGGCTCTGACGGCAATGGGGTTGGTCGTGCTGTCTTTGGTTGTTACCGTGGCAGTGAGCCTGATATATTTGCGTTATCAGCGTGAGTCGGCGGGCGTGCAGGGGAAAGTTGCCGGGACTGTGTTGCAACTGCTGACCGGCATCATAAAAATCCGTGTGGCCGGAGCCGAGCACAAGGCGTTTTCTCGTTGGGCGGAGAGCTTCACAGCTCAAAAGCAGTCCAACTACAAGAGCCGGTTGGTGACGAACGTACTAGCTGCCTATAATGGGGCGGCGCCTTTGGTGGCTTCGATCCTCATTTTTGCCGTGGCAGCGGCTTCCCATCAGGCGGGTTTGACGACGGGTGATTTTTTGGCGTTCAATCTGGCTTTTATCCAGTTTATGGTGGCCTGGACGATGCTTGGCGGCACGATGTTGGTGGTGCTGCCGTTGATACCGGTGTACGATCGTTTGCGGCCGATTTTGGACGCGTTGCCGGAGGTGGATCAGGTGAAGCTCGATCCGGGTGAGCTTTCCGGCGCGATTGATATAAGCCATGTGTCGTTTCGGTATAATGAGAAGGGGCCGCTTGTTCTCAAGGATGTGTCCTTACACATCAACCCTGGCGAATTTGTAGCCTTGGTAGGGCCTTCGGGTTCGGGTAAATCCACGATGTTGCGGCTGCTTCTGGGCTTTGAGCAACCGGAAAGCGGCGGCGTTTATTACGACGACCAGGACTTGAAAGACCTGGACGTGCGTTCGGTGCGGCGGCAGCTGGGGGTGGTGCTTCAAAACGCCTCGTTGATGCCACAAGACATCTTCGCCAACATCGTGGGTTCATCACCTGAACTGAGTTTGGATGATGCATGGGAAGCGGCCGAAATGGCGGGGCTGAGTGAAGATATCAAACGGATGCCGATGGGGATGAATACGGTCATTAGCGAACGCGGGGGCAATTTCTCCGGCGGCCAGCGTCAACGTCTGATGATTGCGCGCGCCCTGGTGAACAAGCCGCGCCTGATCTTCTTCGATGAGGCGACCAGCGCCCTGGATAACCGCACGCAGGATATTGTGAGTCGCAGTTTGGAGAAGTTGCAGACAACGCGGGTGGTGATCGCGCATCGCTTGAGCACGATCATCAATGCCGACCGTATTTTCGTCTTTGAGAATGGTCGGATTGTGCAAACGGGAACGTATCAAGAGCTGGTTAAGGCGCCGGGCCCATTTGCAGAACTGGCTAAGCGGCAGATGGCTTAACTTCAGCCGTGCTGGGTTGAAATGAAAGAGGGCGCGGCCAATTGGCCGCGCCCTCTTTCGTTATGGAATTGCCTTGAGCGCCGGTATTACCAGCTCCCGCCAGCGCCGCCGCCGCCGAATTTCCCACCGCCGCCTTCAAAATCATCCGGGACCGCGCCCACGATAACCGATGGGTGGCGCAAGCGCAGAAGTGTCTGCGCCGGACGCGCCTGAGCCAGGATAAGAGTGAGGGCGAGAGCCGCCCCGACGACTACAGCTTTCCAATTAGTGACAAGTCTCCCAAACATCATTGGCCTCCGGATCAGCAGGTTAGAATTCAACCGACATTTTGGCACACATCGGAGCGGGCGGCATCTGCCGGGCGGGCCATTTTTACTATGACTTTGGGTATGGATTCATACCGTTCTTCGGCTTCAGGCGGGGCTAGTCGGAGGGGGGGGGTCGGATTTTGAGGAGGAGGGCGATGCCGAAGGCCCCATCATTTTACGCGCTTCGAAGAGATAGTAGGCGAGGATGCCAACGATGGCTAGTGCGGCCAGGATGCCGACGACAAAACGCAGGTCGGATGAGCCCATCCCGCCGCCGACGATGACCAAGGAGACAATCAAGACGGCCATGGCGATCATGAAGAGCAGGGGTTGGGAGCGAATACACCCGACGAGGGTGCGCAACAGGTTTTCATAGGGAGCTGACTCGTTTTCAGTGGGCGGATTGACGGTCACAGTGTGCCTCCGGCTTGGGCGTGGTTGGTTTTACGGTTGGCCTACGACGGCATCTAAGCGCATACGTTTGGGCTTAACCCGTATTTATGCTGATATTATAGCCGAGGTGGGGCGGATGAACAGGGTTTCGGGGAGGGGGTTTCGGCCGAATTTTTCCCTATCCATTTCCGCAAGCCATCAGTCGTGGCGAAAACAGTTCAACCCCCGGCAGCGGCGAGGCAGGGACAGGCAAGTCCTGTGTGAGGTCTATCTCCTCAACCGGCGTGCAATGCTCCGACACCCAGGCGCGGATATCATCCCCGCCGGCAGCGCCGGGGCCGGCAGGCGTTCCGCCTTGCAAGACATAGCGTACATCCCCATTGGCAACGAGATCAGCCAGATTTTCGGCCGAAACCACCTTGTCACTCCCGTTAAAGCCCCCCATATACAGCACAGGTCGTCCTCCACTAGCCAGGACGTAAGACGCCCCTTCCATGGAACTAGTGACGGCCAACAGATATTTTACATTTTGGGTGTGGGCCTGTAGAAAGGTCAGCAACTCCTCGTTAAGTGTGTTGCGCTGGTCGAAGGGAAAATTGCCGGGCGTTTCTGCTGTGGCGCCGGCATAGGCTGCGGGTAACGTTGTCGAGGCAGGCGTTGTCACCGTCAGGACGGACCAGATGAACGGCATTACTAGCATGGCGGCCGGCAAAAGCATTAGGCCAATGATGCGTTGGGCCGCGTTGCGCCGCGCCAACCACAGCCACGCGCCGAGCGCCCAAATGAGGGCCGCCAGGGCAGGCCACCAGCCGCCGGCTGCAAAATGTTGCGCGTTCCACGCCTGAAAGGCAATCGTCAGCCCTGTTCCGCCGGCCAGAACCCACGTAGCCCGGCGCGTTGGCAGGGCGCGCCCTTGCCACAAACGGGAGGCGCCGACGCCGGTCAGGACGGCCAACGGCGGGGCAAGCATGACCAGGTAGTAGGCGTGAAAGAAACCGGCCAGGCTGAAGAAGACCAACCCGGTCAACAGCCAACCGCCCCATAGAGTGACGGCTTGGTGATCGGGCGAGAGCGGCCAGGTGGGGCGTCGAGTCAGCGCCAGCGCCATCCCGCTGACCAGGGCAAAGGGCAGCAACCAACTCAGTTCTTTGCTCATGGGGGCAATGAAGAATCGGCCGATTCCTCTTTCCCCGACTTCCTGTGGGCCTCCCGGTCTGCCGCCCGGTCCCGGCAACCCCATTCCAGGCGGCCTATTACGCGGCAGGGGAAGGCGATTGCCGGGCGGTAAGGTTAGCCCGCCGCCGGCAGTGCCAGTCACTCCCGGCAACGTGGGCCCGTTCAGGCGTTGCCAGCCGTTATAACCCAGGGCCAATTCCAGCACGCTGTTGCCGGCGCTGCTGCCCACGTAAGGACGTTGGTCGGCCGGGGTGAGGTCAACTGCCGCCGCCCAGGCCAGAGAGACGACGGCGATGCCCAACGTTGCCAGGGCCAGGTTGCCGATCTTGCGACCCAAACGCGTCGGCGCGCCCAACAGGTAAACGGCATAAAAGGCGGGCAGGGGCAGAAAGGCCTGGAGCATCTTGATATTGAAGCCAAGACCGACCAGAACCGCTCCCAGCCAGAGGTAATAGCTGCGGCCCGTCTCTGTGGCTTTCAGAAACCCCCAGGCCGCTAACAACAGGCAAAGGGTTAGCAGACCGTCGGCGGTGTTATTGCGTTGAGCCGCTAGACTAACCGGCGTTAGGGCCAGAGCCAGGGCGGACACAAGCGCAGCCCCAACGCCGTAGCGTGGTTGGACGATGTGATAGATAAGCGGAATGCTGATCAATCCGGCCAGGATGTTGGGCAGCATGACAGCCAGGCCGTTGACGCCCAAGAGCAGGGCAAAGGCCGTTTCGATCCATAGACCGAGCGGGGGTTTGTCTACGCTGACGGAGCCGCCGGGTTCGGCCGAAACGAAGAAGAAGTTGTGCCAGGATTGGGTCATGCTCTTAACGGCCGCCGTATAATACAGATTGCTGTCGCCTAGCGCGCTCAATTGGTAGAAGTGCAGACCGGCAGCCAGGAGCAGAATAGCCGTGAGGAGCAGAGTGGCCGGGGTGAAGCCCAGGGCCAGGGGGCGTCGGAGCCAGGTGTCGTTCCGGCGGGCTGAATCGGTTGTGATTGGATCGGTCGCGGGCATAAAGGTTTCCTATAAGTGCAGATTGCCTGGAGGATAACATAAGTGTGTTAAGAAGTTGTTTAGGCGGGAATAATGCGGGAAATTCGGCCGAAAACCGCTCAATCCGCCACGCCTTTCTGTCACCCAGCCCACACCTGCTGAAATCCTGTTGAGTTGCTGCAGCAACGCTATTTCCCTCTTGCCATTCATGCTTGGCGGACTTACAATTTAGTAAGTTGTTGATTAGTCAACAACAAAACCTGACCAGGCATGCCTGAACAAGACCCGATGACCCTTTATCACCAATTCCAGCAAATCTACGTTTTGCTTGATGACGCCGACCGGCGCACCTTGCGCGCCTTTGACCTGACGCCAACGCAATACAACTTGTTACTGCGCCTGGGCGCAGACCTGGCAACGGGTCAAACGATCAGTGAATTGGCCGAGAAATTGCTCTGCACGCGGGGCAATGTCACCCGGCTGGTACAACGCCTGGCGCAACAAGGTTTGGTGGCAACCGGCGGCGATGGCAACGATCAACGGCTGGTGCGGGTAGCTCTGACGCCGTTAGGCCGGCAACAACGCCAGGCGGCCCAGGCAGCGCACGAAGCGTCGGTGCAACGCCGGTTGGGCGGATTAACCCATCAGCGGCAGGAAACATTGGCCGAACTGACCACTCTGTTAGTTGAGGCATTATCGGCCGATCTCGCGCACTTTTCTCAGGCATAGGGCAGACCGCGCGATCTGCCATGTATTTTCCAGGCTAAGGCCAACTCATTCCTAGGAGACTCCCATGCAGCCCGTATCTCCCTTCACCCGACACATTCGTCACGCCAGCCGGCGCTTACTGGCCCTGGCGCTTCTTTTGTCCCTTTGGCTGACCTTGTATGGACGCACACCCACAGCGGAAGCCACAGCCACCTGGTTATGGCACGGCGGCAATATCGTGGCGGGCGGCGTCGCCACCGATAACGTTCTGCCCGGCCAGGCCGCCACCATCTGGCTCAAAGTCGGCTACCAGAACGGCATCAACCAGGCCCGCATCTATTACACCACCAATGGCAGTGTGCCGGACGGCAGTTATGACACGGTCACGAACGGCACTCTGGTGGTGATGACATTTGACCACACGGAGCCGGATAACGGCAACATCGTG
>JAYRVN010000196.1:0-7098 GCA_041918535.1 Chloroflexota bacterium | reverse complement strand
CTGGAATTTCAGCTTTTGAACTACACGCCGGAGCCGTGGCAACCGGCCGATGCCATCGCCTGGTTTAAGGTGATCAATTTCAGTCTGTCGGTGAATTGGGAGATGGAGTTGATGCGGGCGCAGTTGATTCAGCGTTTAGGCGCGGCGCTGGCGGCGGAGCTGGAACCGGCGGATGAGCGCTGGCCCCGGATCATTCCGACCGAGGTGGATTGGTCAAAGATCGGGGTGTCGGCGCTGGATTCGGCCGATTTTTTCCGTCATTGGCTTGGCCCAACCGGTCAACAAGGCGTCGGCAGCAACAACTGGGCCGTCGCCGGCTCACGCACCGCCAGCGGCCTGCCTCTGCTCGCCAACGACATGCACATCGTCCTCAATACCCCCGCCCTTTTCTACGAAAACCATTTGGTGGCGGCCGAT
Source organism: Chloroflexota bacterium (assembly GCA_041918535.1). GTDB lineage: Bacteria > Chloroflexota > Anaerolineae > Promineifilales > Promineifilaceae > DAOTXO01. Next base: position 6,681 of record JAYRVN010000196.1, on the reverse strand, counting down.
CTATCCGCTGCCGGTATTTCGCTGGCAGGCGTGCCGGGTATCGTCGCTGGGCATAACGAGCGCGTGGCCTGGGGTTTCACCAACGGCTTTGCCGACGTGCAGGATTTATTTGTCGAGCATCTGCGCGAGACGGCCGATGGCGGCGTGGAGGTTGAGTTTCGCGGCGAATGGCGCGCCGCCGAGGTGCGTCTGGAGCGTATCAAGGTGCGCGGCCGGGCTGAGCCGGAGATTGAGCGGGTGATCGTCACTCAGCATGGCCCCATCATCAACGCCCTCGTGCCGCACGAAATGGAAGAGCCCCTGGCGCTGCGTTGGAGTTCCTATGAACCCAGCCATGTGGCGCGAGGCTCTTTCCAAATGCTGCGCGCCCGCACGGCCCAGGAGTTCCACGCGGCGATGGAAGATTTTTCCGAATTGGTGCTAATCGCCGTCTACGCCGATGTGGACGGCAATATCGGCTATACGTTGGCCGGACGCGTGCCCGTGCGCGCGCAAGGGGATGGCAGCGTGCCTGTTCCCGGCTGGACGGGCGAGTATGAATGGCTGGGTTGGATTCCCTTCGCGCATCGCCCGCACTGGCTGAATCCGGCGCGAGGATTTATTGCCACGGCTAACAACCGGGTGGTGGGACCGGACTACCCTTATCATCTGAGCGTTGATTATTTGATTGGCGACCGGGCGTTGCGCATTGGGGAGTTGATCGAAGCGGGGTCAAATTTGACGGCGGCCGATATACAACGCATGCACTACGATGTGTTGTCGCCTACGGCGCGCGCCATTCGGCCGTATCTGGCGGCCATCATCAGCCATGATCCGGAGCTTCAGGCGGCTGCGCGTCTGTTGGCCGAGTGGGATGGGACGCTTTCGGCCGATTCGCCCGCCGCTGCCCTGTATGAAGCCTGTGTGCGCCACCTATTGTATAGCCTGCTGCACCCCAAGCTTGGACCATTTTGCGAGCGTGTCATGGGCAAAGGCCCGATGCCGCAATTCGTCGAATTCAGCTTCTTCGGCCAGCACGCGCTGGTCTGGCTGCAAAACAAGTTAGCCGACCCCCATTACCACTGGTTTGACCTGGGTCAGGGGCAGACGCGAGACGATGTCTTGCGCCTGGCTTTGCGCGCGGCGGTGGATCAGCTCAAGGCCCGTCAGGGACCGGTCATCCGGCGTTGGACCTGGGGAGCGCAACATCAGGTGATGGCGGCGCACGTTTTCGGCGAAGTGAAGGTGTTGGATCGCTGGTTAAGTCACGGGCCGTATCCGGTGGGCGGCGATGAGACGACCGTGGGCGCGGCCTGGGGTAATCCGCATTCGGCCGAACGCCATGTCTCAGTTAGCGCCCCCTTCCGCTTTGTAGCGGATTTAAGCAATCTCAATCGTTGCTGGGGTGTGCTCTTGCCCGGCAATTCCGGCTTGCGCGGCAGCCCCCACTACAGTGATCAAGTCCAGGCTTGGTTAGAGGGTGTCTATCATCCCATGCTCTTCGCGCGCGAGGATGTAGAGGCGGGGGCGGTCAATTGCCTGCGCTTGCTGCCGGCGGCACACGCACCATCTGGTCGCGTCCCGGCCCCACCGAAGCCAGCGTGACGGGCACGCCGCTCAGGTCGGCTACCGCCTGGATATAGGCGCGGGCATTGGCGGGCAAATCCGCCCATTCGCGCGCCCCGGTGATGTCCTCGGCCCAGCCGGGCAACGTGATCGTAATGGGACGGCAGGCGGTCAAAGTCTCCGCCTCGGCGGGAAGATGATCGAGGCGTTCAGCGCCCACCGCATAAGCCACGCACACCGGAATCTCTGGCAGGCCGCTGAGAATATCCAACTTGGTCAAGGCTAATTCCGTCAAACCGTTCACCCGCGCGGCGTAGCGCAAGACAACCGTATCCAGCCAACCGACACGGCGCGGTCGGCCGGTGGTTGTGCCGAATTCGTCCCAGGGGTTAGCGCCGCTGCCGCGCAAGCGCGCGGCTGCCTCGCCGCCGAGTTCCGTCGGCAACGGCCCGCTCCCGACCCGTGTGCTGAAAGCTTTCGCCACGCCGATGATGCGCCCCAGGTGCGCCGGCCCAAGACCCAGGCCGATCAACGCGCCGCCGGCGGTTGGGTAAGAGCTGGTGACGAAGGGGTAAGTTCCCTGGTCTAGGTCGAGCAAAGTGCCTTGCGCGCCTTCGGCCAAGACATTTTGCCCGGCGGCCAGGGCGGCATAGAGCAGCCGGGATGTGTCGGCCAGATAGGGCGCGAGATGGCGGGCAACCGCCTGGTATTGGGCGATGATGGCGTCGCTGTCGAGCGGTTCGGCGTGGTAGATGAGTTGGAGCAGGCGGTTTTTCTCGGCCAGGTGGGTTTGCAAGGCTGTTGCCAGGGCGTCGGGTCGGGCCAGCAGATGGGCGCGCAAGCCGGTGCGAGCCGCCTTGTCGCTATAGGCGGGGCCGATGCCGCGTCGGGTAGTGCCGATGGCCTGGTTACCGCGGAGCGATTCGGCCGAACCGTCTAGCCGCGTGTGGGCCGGGGTGATCAGGTGCGCCTTGCCGTCTAGCTTCAACCGCTCCGGACTGACCTCGATGCCGCGCGCCGCCAATTCCTGGATCTCGCGCCACAACACAATCGGGTTCACCACCACCCCGTTGCCGATCACACATTGCACGCGAGGGTGCACGATGCCGGACGGGATGAGGTGCAATTTGAAAACCGCCTGGCCTACCGTCAGCGTGTGCCCGGCGTTATCGCCGCCGCTATAGCGCGCCACGATGGCCGCGTTTGCCGCCAACAAATCGGTGATGCGCCCTTTCCCTTCATCGCCCCACTGCGAACCGACAACAATATCTAACGGCATAATAACCGACGTCCCTGGGGTTAATTAATAATGGATGTTCACCAACGTCCCAACCGAGGCGAAGTTGTACAACCAGGCCGCCGTGTCCAGGTCAAGATTGACACAGCCGTGGCTCATGGGCGCGCCGAAGTTATTGTGCCAGTAAGCCCCATGTAGGGCGTAATCCTCATAAAAGTACATGACATGCGGGACGTTAGGCAGGTTGTAGTCGTAACCCAGGTGATAGCCGATCATGGTTTGCGATTCCAGGCGTTGATAGATGTGGTACTGGCCGGTGACGGTCAGGTGGGGCCACATGCCGGAGGAAATGAGGGCCTGGTAGACGGGGGTGTCGTTGTCGTAGGCTGCCAGGGTTTGCGTGGTCAGGTTGACGTCAATCCAGCGGGCGGCGGGGTCTGAGGTGGGAGCAATTTCGGCCGAAACGCTGGTCACTACCCCATCCGCCGGTAGCGCCGAGGCGGTTTGGCCCGCCTCTGCTCGCCGCCAGGCCGCATACACGCCGTTGCCCGCCACCGCCCGCGCCGCATTCACGCGCGCGGCAACGTCTGACGACTTACGACCCGGCACACCGGCTCCGGCAATGAAATCGGCCGAAGGCTTCGCTTGTGCCAGAGCTGTCACGCCCCATCTCGGTTCGGCCGATTTGGCCAGGTTGGCCGCCCGGTTGGCCCAGCGGATTACCAGAAACAGTAGCGCCAGGGCCACGACAATGATCAACAGCAAAGTCAGAGTCCGTCCCCATTTGCGCGGAGAGGGGGGAGTAGTCGTCGGCGCGGCCGGCGGGGTCGTCTCTGGCGGGGGCGGCTCAATCCACGGCGTCGGCGGCGGCTCGGTTGGGGTTGGCGCCGCCCGCACCGGCATTCCCTTCGGGATAGCGGGGGGGCTAACCACCAGGCGCGGCGGCGCGGTTTCAGCCGCCGGCGAAGGCGTCGCTGCGCGTTGCTCAGCCCACTCTAGCGCCTTGGCGACAATAGGATCGTCCGGCTGCAAGGTATGGGCGCGACGCACATACTCCAGCCCGGCTGTAGCCGACTCTGTCAGGCCCGCCAGCCAGAGCCATGCCCGGTAATTCTCCGGCTCCTGTTGCAGGATGGCCCGCAGTTGTCGCCGCGCTTGATTATGTTGTCCTTGTTCAATGGCCGCGCGCGCCGCTTGCATGGGCGGTGATTCCGTCGTGGTCATGGTTGTCTCCCTAAAAAGCATTCCAGTCCGGCGACGATGCCGGCGGCAACAGTGGCCGATCCGTCGGTCAGCAGGCGGCGATCCCGGTTGAGGAAGCCCGTCTCAATAATCGCGGCCGGCGTTGTGGGGGCTATTTGGCGAAAAGCGTGATATTCTGTCATATCAGAGGTGATGGTGTTGGCGTGCAAGGGCAATTGGGTGGCTGCCTGATAGGCTTGAAACAGGCAGTCGCCCAAGATATCGGAGCCGGGGGTATTGGCCGACGCGATTTTGAACCCGGTGAAACTGTCGCCATAATCTTTACAGGAGTCGGCGTGGATGGAGAGTAGCAGCAAGCCGGCGTAGTCGTTCAGGCGTGGGTCGTATTCGGCAAGAATTTCGGCCGAAACATCCCCCGCCTGCAAGCCGCTCACCACCTGTCGCGCAATCCCCAGGTTGACATCCGCCTCTGTCAACCCGTCATCGCACACCGAGCCGGGATCATAATCCTTATGCCCGGCTATAATCCCCACTCGCCGCGCCGCCGGGCTTTGACGCACCCGTTGTCGCACCTGCCCGCCGGCAGGCGCCGCCATATTTTCCGCTGTCCCGGTCTCATGGGCGATGGTCACCACCGCGTGCGCCGCGCGTCCCGCCGGCCGTGTAAACGTGCTGTAAACATATAACATACCCAGCGCGCCCATGGCCAGAAACGCCGCCACCACCGTTTGCTGCCCCAAAATGCGCGCCCAAAGGGACGCGCGGGGAGGATTTTGAGCCGATCGAGGTGAGCGAGTAGACATGCGCTTATCTTACCCGATCTTGGCCGGAACAGGAAATAACTGCTACTCGTTTCGCGCAGGCCGGATTATAATCGCTAGCCAAAGCGGCCCGACCTGCGCGCCGCCATGACATGACAACGAGCGTCTATCTGCACCTTATCCGCCTACCTATCAGGAGAGCCGCCTATGTCTCGCACCATCCGCGCCCCGCGTGGCCCGCAACTTCACTGTCAGAACTGGCTGCTAGAGGCCCCCTATCGCATGTTGCAAAACAATCTCGACCCCGAAGTAGCCGGTGAACCGGACAAGCTCATCGTCTATGGCGGCCGTGGTAAAGCGGCGCGCAACTGGGAGAGCTTCGATGCCATTCTCGCTTCCTTGCGCCGCATGTCCCCTGACGAAACCCTCCTGGTGCAATCCGGCAAACCCGTCGGCATCATTCGCACCCATCTGGACGCGCCACGCGTCATCATCGCCAATTCCAACATTGTCCCCCATTGGGCCACCCAGGAAAACTTCGACAAATGGGAGCGCCAGGGCTTGATCATGTATGGGCAGATGACGGCCGGCTCCTGGATCTATATCGGCACACAGGGCATATTACAGGGCACTTACGAGACGCTGGCCTCGCTGGCGCGCCAAAAGGGTTGGGGCAGCCTCAAAGGCAAATTTGTCCTCACAGCGGGTTTGGGTGAGATGGGCGGCGCGCAACCGCTGGCTGTGACCATGAACGAAGGTGTGGGGCTGGTGGTCGAAGTAGCCCAATGGCGGATTGAGCGTCGCTTGCACGACCGTTACCTGGACAAGGCAACCGACAACCTGGAAGAGGCCATGACCTGGGTTGAAGAAGCTGTGCGCGCCCAAACGCCGCTCTCCATTGGGTTGCTCGGCAACGCTGCTCAAGTTCTGCCTGAACTGGCGCTGCGCGGCATCACGCCGGACGTTGTGACTGACCAAACCTCCGCCCACGATCCATTTAAATACATCCCCATCGGCTTGAGTGAAGCCGAGGCCCAGGCCATGACCGAAACGGAGGCCGGGCGGCTTGAACTCACGCAGCGCTCCATGGCTTCTATGGCCCGGCACGTCGAAGCCATGCTGGCATTCCAACGCGCCGGATCGGTCGTTTTTGACTATGGCAACAATCTGCGCCAACGCGCCTACGATTATGGGGTGCAGGATGCCTTCGCCTACCCTGGCTTCGTTCCGGCCTACATCCGCCCTCTGTTCTGTGAAGGTAAAGGCCCTTTCCGTTGGGTAGCCCTCTCCGGCGACCCTGAAGACATTTATCGCACCGATGAAGCCATCCTGAGCCTTTTTCCACAGGATGAGGCGCTTGGCCGTTGGATACGGCTGGCGCGGGAACGCGTCGCCTTCCAGGGGCTGCCGTCGCGCATCTGTTGGCTGGGTTATGGCGACCGGGCCAAGGCGGGCCTGCTGTTCAACGATCTGGTGGCGCGTGGCCTGGTCAGCGCCCCTATCGTCATTGGCCGCGACCATCTTGATTGCGGTTCCGTTGCCAGCCCTAACCGTGAGACGGAAGGGATGTTGGACGGTTCCGACGCCATCAGCGATTGGCCGCTGCTCAACTTTGCCTTGAATGCCGTGCAGGGCGCTACTTGGGTCAGTTTTCATCACGGTGGCGGCGTGGGCATCGGTTTCAGCCAACACGCCGGCCAAGTCATCGTAGCCGACGGCACACCGGAAGCGGCCCGCCGGTTGGAGCGCGTCTTAACGGCCGACCCGTTTATGGGAGTGATTCGTCACGTAGACGCGGGTTATGATGAGGCGATTGTCGTTGCTCGTCGGGATGGCATCCAGGTTCCTATGCTGCCCGCGTAACGGTCGCCGATATTGACCTGGCTGTGTAGAAAGCGTATTGTCTATGAATGGGCGCGAGACCGGCTGACGGTG
>JAYRVN010000195.1:0-6456 GCA_041918535.1 Chloroflexota bacterium | reverse complement strand
TGTCGGCCAGGGCCAGCCCCCCGGCAATCGGTTCGGGCAGGGCGGCAACGCTGCGCCAGGCGTCGTTGGCCGGGCTATATGCCTCGACCACGGCCACGGGTTCATCGGTGGCTAGGCTGCCGCCGACAACGTAGATTTGCCCGTCGAGGACGGCGCTGCCGCTATTCTGGACGGCGGTGGGCTTCGGCGCGGCGTCGCGCCAGGCGCGCCGGCGCGTGTCGTAAATCAGCACCCCATTCGTCAGCGTGGTTGTGGTTCGGCCGCTGATGACATAGATTTCCGGACCAATGCCGGCCACGGACATGCCGGCGCGAGGGAACGGCAAGGGGTGGGTGCGTGACCAACGACTCACGCCCAGCGGGGTATCGGTTTCCGCCGGGGAGAAAGTGAGCGTGCTGTTTACGGCCGGCGCGTTGTTCGGTTGGCGAACAAGGGCGCGCCAGGTCGCCCACAGCAGGAAGAGAGCGACTAAAACCAGGGCGGCCAGGAATAGTCGGCGACGAGGAGGCGCAGTTGGTGGAGACGGGAGGGGGATGGGGGGAATTTCGGCCGAATCCGCCCCCTCTTCCTCTTCTTCTTTTTCCCAGCCGGCCTCAATAATCGGCGCGTCCCCCGCCAACAAACCCAGTTGCCTGGCTCGCACAAGGGCATCCACCCGGGATGACGCCCCTAGCTTGGCAAAGGCGTTGCGCAGATGCACCTTCACCGTATTGGGGCTGATCACCAGGCGTTGCGCAATCTCCTTATTCGAGGCGCCTTCCGCCAGGCAACGCAATACTTCCAATTCCCGTTGGCTTAGGGATTCTCCAGGCTCAGCCATCGCGTGGATTATAGCGGCCGCCGGGCGTTTGTCCACGCCCTTAAGGCGCGGGAGTGACGTCCGCAGGAGTCGGTAACGGTGTGGGGGTGGCCGCGACACAGCCGATACGCGCATCGCGCAGTTTAATGACCAGGTCGTCGTTGGAGCGGTATTGGGTGGCTTCGTTATACAGCTCCACGGCCGGACACCACTCCTGGATGGCGACAAACTCATCCCCGTAGGCCACCAGCGCCGTGAATAATAGCTGACAGGAGTTGTGGAAGAAAGGGGATTGGCGGCATAGGGCGCGGTAATTCTCCACCGTAATCTTCCCACTGATGCCCTGATAAGCCAGCCCGTTCAAATAGAGGTTGGCCAGGACCCGCCGGTCAAGCACTTCCTGGGGCAAATTGCCCAGTTTTTCCGCCTCATCAAAATAGGCCAGGCCCAATTCGACGTTGTCGCCGAGGGTGAGCGACAAGCCTTGCTGGATATAGGCCTGGAACAACAGGCCGTCGGTTTGTAGGCGCGCGTAATTGGGGTGGTCGAGTTGGAAGGCGATGATGCGGCTGATGGCTTCGTCCCATCGCTCTTGCTCGACGAGCGCTTGCAGGGCCGCCAGCCGCGCTGCCGGATCGCCTGCGCCCGGGACGGAGGTGGGAGGGATGCGGGTGGGGAAGGGCGTAGGCAAATTGCGGTTGGGTGTGGGAGTCGGCGCAGCTTGCGTCAGCGTCGTTTGCGCCTGACGGCGCAGGGTCAGACTGTCGCCGTCATTCGGGCGGCGTGTCAGCACCCAATCCAGCCGGGCCAGCGCCAGGTCTGGGCGGGCGGCCGCCAGATCGGTGCGGGCCAATTCAAGTTGGCGCGTGAGTTGCACGTCCAGTTCGGCTTCAACGGCGCGCGCGCGATTGGTCTGACCGGTCTGCCAGCCTACATAGGCAACGGTGGCGAGGATGATCAGAATGGCGGCGATGACCAGAGCGAGGATAGCCGCCGGATGCAAGGCGTCTGTCGGGTTGTCGGCAGGGGACGGGTTGGCAGGGGTTGGGTTCATACCGGGTTGGTGTGGGGGCGGGCCGCCAGGATTTCGCGGTAGACGGCGACAGTTTGGGCGGCGATTTGCTCTTGGGTGTAATGTTGCCGAACACGTTGACGGCCGGCCTGGCCGAGTTGACGCCGCAATTCGGCCGAATCCAGCACCATCTGTAACTGCTGGGCCAACGTCGCCGCATCATCCTCCGGGAAAACCAGGCCGCCGTCGCCGATCACCTGAGGAATCTCGCCGCTATTCGACCCTAGCACCGGCACTGCGCAAGCCATCGCCTCCACCAGCACCCGCCCAAACTGCTCTTTCCAATTCGGCAAGGTGCGCGACGGCAGCGCCAGAACATCTATCTGATGCAAAAAGGTCGGCATGTCGGTGGAGCGCAAGGGGCCGACAAATATCACCCGGTCGGCAATCCCCAACGTGGCGGACAGTTTCTCCAGGTCAGGGCGCGCCGGCCCTTCTCCCGCAATGCGCAATTGCCAGGGGCCGGTCAGGCGCGCGGCGGCTTGCAAGAGCACATCCACCCCTTTTTCCGGCACCAGGCGACGGCCGGCCGAACCGATTACACGCGTAGGTCGCTCGGCCTGACCCGGCGCCGGCTGAAACGTGTCGGGGCACACCCCAAATTGCGGGATGACGCGGCAGGGGCCGGTGTAGCCTTTTTCCCGCCAGACGGTTACAGAAGCGGCATTACCGACGATGGCATAATCGGCTGCCTGCAGCACTTGCCGTTCCATGCGGCTGAAAGGATAGGGATAACGCCGCCGGATATTCTGCCAGGAGAAAAAGAGAAACCCGGCCCCGACGGCGCGCGCCTGGCGTAGCGCCAGCCAGGTGGCGAGGTTATACGGCTCTTCGTCCATGTGCAGGATGTCGGGTTGCCAACTCTGCACGCGCCGGCGCAACCGGGGGTAATAATGCAAATGAAAGTTGCCGTTGAAGCGAATGGGGTCAACGTACAAGCGGTAATTCTGCGCCGGCTCCGGTTCGAAGGCCACCTGGCCGGAAGCCTCGCGCCAGCTGGGCGGCACGATGACCGTTAACTCCACATCCGGCAGGCTGCCGATGGCTTCTAACTTGGTGCGATAGGCAGCCACCAGACAAGCTTTTGAGACCATTAGTACACGCATGGGGGTCCTGTGCGGCGTAACTCGCCAATGTAGCGTATTTTGCTATACTGACCTGGATTTGACAACCGCCAACCGGTTTTCCCGCCTGGATAGCCTCCGCCATGGCCTATTGCGTTCGGAATGGGCTATTTTATTGTGCTTGCTGCTCGTTAGCGCCGGTTTGCGCTTGTGGCGGATTGGAGAAGCGCCGGGGGGGCTTTATCGAGATGAGGCGTATAACGGGCTGGACGCGCTGAATGTGTTGGCGGGCCGGCACGCGCTCTACTTTCCGGCGAATAATGGACGCGAGCCGGTGTATATTTACTTGACGGCGGCAAGTGTGGCGATTTTCGGCCGAACCGTCTTGGCGGTGCGTCTCCCATCGGCGCTGATCGGCGTTCTCACTACTCTGAGCGTCGCCGGCCTGGCGCGCGCCTGGTTCGGCCGGCGGGTGGGTTGGTTGGCGGGCTGGCTGTGGGCGGTGACGCTGTGGCCGATGCATTTAGGCCGGATCGGCTTTCGAGCGACGCTGTTGCCGTTGGCCTTAAGCCTGGCGGTGTGGTTGGGCGTCTGCGCCTATCGCCGGTCGGGGGCGCAGGCCTGGCGTTGGTGGTTGGCGGCCGGGTTGGTGTATGGGGTCGGGTTCTATACGTATCTGGCTATGCGTTTCACACCGCTCTGGTTAGTCGCTGTCGGCCTTTATCTACTGGCCACAGGCCGCGGGCGGCGGTTATGGCCGGGGCTGGCGTGGTGGGGGTTGGGACTGTTGCTGGCTATGTTGCCGCTGGCCTGGCAAGCCACGCAAACGCCGGAGATGATTTTCGGCCGAATCGCGCAAGTCTCCGTCTTTGATCCGGCTATCAGCGGGGGCCATCCATGGGCTACCCTGGCCCGGCACATCGGGCAAGCCCTCGGCATGTTTATTTGGCGCGGAGACGCCATCTTGCGCCACAATCCGGCCGGGCGGCCGGTCTTTGATTGGCTCATGGCCGCGCCCTTTCTCATCGGCGTCGGCTGGTGTTTGTCTCATTGGCGGCGACCGGCGGCGGCAGCTTTGCTCTTGTGGGCGCTGATTATGTTAGGGCCAACCATTCTGGCGGAGGACACCCCCCATTTTCTGCGGGCGGTGGGGGTTTTACCGGCAATACTCATTTTCCCGGCGCTCGGTTTGTCGCATTTATGGAGTTGGTCTACACTACCGCGCAATTTGCCGATAGGATTGGTCTTGGCGATAGTCGCAGGCAGTATGTTTTTAACCATGCGGGACTACTTTGGTCGCTATGTGGGACAGCCCGATACCGACTACTTATTTGAGGCGGCGGCGCGCGATCTGGCGGAAACGATTAACGCTGATTCGGCCGAAACGCGCATTTACGTGGATCAACGCTATCAAACCGGCTGGCCCTCGGTGCGATTCTTGCTGGCGCCCACGGCTAACATCACCTGGTTTCAGGCGGAAACCGGGTTGCCCGGCCAGGTCGCCCCTCCTGCCGACCTCTTTATTTGGCCCTACACCGCCCATGACTATGTGGCGCAAGCCATTCTGCCCCCGGCCGAGCTCATCGCCACACCCGGCAGCCTGGCGCGCAATGATCTCGACCCTGTCGCCGCGCCCTTGTATACGCGCTACCAACTACAACCCTTAGCAGCCGGGCAAACCTGGCCGTTGCTCATTAATTTCGCCGGCCAACTGCAATTGTTGCAGGCGGAGTTGACGCAGCTCGCGCCGGATCGTTTGCAGCTAGACCTGGTCTGGCAAACCCCGGGCCACCTGGACGCGCCGGTGACTGTCTTCGTGCATGTGCTGGACGGCGGCCACCTCCTGGCGCAACATGATGCGCCGCCCGCCGCCGATTTGTGGGCCGCCGACTGGTGGCAGCCCGGCTTGGTTGTGCAGGATCGGCATCCCATCCAGCTTCCCGTTGCCTATGACCCGGCCGCGCATGAGATTAGAATTGGGGTTTATCGTCAGGCAGATCAGGCGCGTTTGTCGGTAGTAGCGGCAGACGGCGTTATTCTGGGGGATAGTTGGCTGTATCTGCCGGCGCGTTAGTTGAAATTTCGGCCGAATACGAAGGGCGGCAGACCATTCACAGACTAAACCGCACGCATCTCATTGAGTCTGACGCCCTATCACTTGACGACGATCGCATTAATAAAGGAGTTATAGATATGCGTAACAGCAGTTTCTTGCGGTGGCTGATGATCACTTTGTCATTGACGGTGGTTCTCCAAGCGTTAGTGCGCGTGCCTGCGCCGGCATTGGCTCAGGGCGAGAACTTGTTGGCGAATCCGGGTTTTGAAGGGCAATTCAACCAATTCATCCCCCAGACGGCGCAACAGAAGGCGGCTTGTCCGGCCGGTGTGTGTACCACCGCCAATTTGGCTGCCGGTTGGAATCCCTGGTGGGTTAGCCAGGTCGCCGGCGACCCCGACTGGAAGAACCGGATGCCTGAGTACAAGCCGGCCGAAATGCCCTATGCCGATCGGATTCATGGCGGCGGTCGGGCGCAACAATACTTTACTTTTGGCGGCACGCATATAGCCGGCTTGTGGCAGCGGGCGACGGTGGCGACCAATGCCAAGGTTCAGTTTTCAGTATGGGGGATGGCCTGGTCAACTGGAAGTTCCTGGGATGGGCCGTATAGCGATGTGCCAAATTCGGCCGAACCGACCATTATGAACATGCGCATCGGCATTGACCCCACCGGCGGTACAGACCCTTTCAGCCCCGCCATTATTTGGTCGCCGACATCAGATAGCTATGACAAATACCAGCAGTACAGCCTCAGCGCCCAGGCGCAAGGCAATGCCATCACTGTATTCACTTATTCTGCGCCCGTTGAACAACGTAAACATAACGACGTCTATTGGGATGACGCCAGTCTGACTGTGCTTGGCCCGGGCGCGGTTGTCGTGGCGCAAGTGGGCAGCCAGTCAACCCGCGTCCCGGCTCCGCAGCCAGTCTCTGTTTTGCCGCCGACCGCCACGCCGAACGCCGAAGGCGTGATCTACAGCACGGTGGGCGCCGGTGATTCCTTGTGGAGCATGGCGGCCAAGGCCGGCATCTCGCTTGACCAGATTCTCGAATACAACAAACTCAGCCGCGAGTCGTTTGTCACGGTAGGCCAACAACTGATCACCGGCTATAGCACACCGACCGTCCCCGAACCCACTGCCCCCCCTGTGGCCGAAGGGACTGTCACGCCGGAAGTCACGGCAACGCCTCTGCCGCCAACCGCTACCCCCGCGCCGGCAACGGGTGACATTTGTCTCTCCGCCTTTACCGACGCTAACCAAAATGGGGTACATGATGATGGCGAACCCCTCTTACCGGCGGTCGCCTTCACCATCACCAGTGGGCAGGCAGTCATCTCGAACTACATCACCGACGGACAGTCGGAACCCTATTGCATTCGTGGTTTGGAGACGGGCACTTATCAAGTCACGCGCTCACGTATGTCGCGAGAGGTGCTCACCACAGCCGGCGACTGGGCGGT
>JAYRVN010000194.1:0-18286 GCA_041918535.1 Chloroflexota bacterium | reverse complement strand
TTCGTGGGCGAAGTATAAAACCTGGGCCACAATCTCTCCCACCGTCAGGTTGCGCAAGAAGCCCATCTGGCCGGTAGCGCAGAAAACGCAGCCCATCGCGCAACCCGCCTGCGTGCTGATGCAAACGGTGCGGCGCTCGTCGTAGCGCATCAGAACGGTTTCAATCAGCTTGTCGTCCGGCAATTGAAAGAGTACCTTCTCCGTCTGACCATCCTGGGAATGTTGGATAGCGGCAGGGCGCAAATGGTTAAGGGTCATGTCGGCGGCGAGTTGTTGGCGCAGTGGGCCGGGCAGAGTGCGCATGGCGCCGATTTCGGGCACATATTTCTGGTAGAGCCATTGCCAGACCTGAGCCGCGCGATACTTAGAGTGGCCGTGTTCCACCATCCAGGCGGTTAGCTCGTCTAGCGACAGGTCATAAAGATGGCGGGGGGATGACGGGGTCTGGTTCATAGGCGTGTGGGCGCGTGGGCGGCTTGTAAGGCGGCCGCCAGGGCGTTGATATCGGTAAAGACGTAATCAGGGCGAATGGCGGCGGCAGCCAATTGGTCGGGGGTGGTGACGCCGGAGAGCACGAGGATCGTGCTCAGGCCGACGGCCTGAGCGCCCTGGATATCCGTTTCCAGGCGGTCGCCAACCATAGCGGTGGCGGCAGCCGGGGCGTTGAGGCGTTGTAAGGCTGTTTGAAACATGATGGGGCTGGGTTTGCCGATGATAATCGGCCGAATCCCTGTGGCGGCTTCCAGCAAGGCCAATAACGCTCCGGCGCCCGGCAATGGCCCGTTTTCCGTGGGCAGGGAGACATCGGGATTAGCGCCGATAAAGGCGGCGCCCCGGCTGATATACAGGCCGGCCTGAGCCAGTTCGGCATAGCACACTTGCCGGCTCAGCCCGACGACAACCAGGTCTACCTGGCGCGGCAGATCGGCTGTTTGACCGGGCGCGTTCACCACGCTCAGGTTGCGCCGGCGCAATTCTTGATGCAGGCCGGCCTCGCCGATGGCGTAGATGGCGGCGGCGGGGGGATAGTGGCGGCTGAGGTGGATGGCGGTGGTTTCGGCCGAACCCAGGATACGCCACGCCTCGATGTCTACGCCATAGCCTGCCAGACGCGCCACATATTGTTCTGCCGATTTCGTGGCATTATTCGTCGCCAAGACAAAGTTGATTCCCAAACGGCGCAAGACGGCAAAAAAGTCGGGCAGACCGGGCAGCGGCGTCTCGCCGCGCCACAAGACGCCATCCATATCGAGGATTAAGTGACGAATCCATTGCATGGGTCTATTATAGACGCATCGGCGCGCCTTCGCCCGTTGATTCTTTGCCCGGCGGCTCTGAACGTGTCACAATAGCCGCATGACCGCCTTTCAGCCGGCTTTGCCCCCTACCACTGCCGCCCCCCCGGAGCCGCCCTGGATAGACCACCATTTCAACGAAGCCCTGGCGAACCAGTTGGCTGAGTTAGAAACGTACAACAAACATCTGTATCGGCCGAATTCCTATCTGCATAAATGGTGGGCGCGCCGCTGCGGCTCTACGTTCCGTCTGATCCTCAAGGCTCTGGTGGATGAAGGCTGGCAACGCGACTACTATGCGCCGGGCGGCCTGGAAGGACAGACCATCCTGGACCCCATGCTGGGCGGCGGCACGACGCTGCATGAAGCGATTCGGCTCGGCGCGCGCGTGGTCGGGGCGGATATTGATCCGATCCCTATCTTGCAGGCGCGGGCCAGTCTGGCGCATATCTCGTTACACGTCGACCTGGAACCGGCTTTTGCGCGTTTTTACGCCGATCTCCAGGCAGAATTGAATCCGTATTTCATCACGCCATGCCCCACTTGTGGCCAACCGGCCCGGTTACGCTATCTGCTTTACGGCGCCCAGCGGCAGGGGCCGGCCGGGCCGGTGGTGTGCCTCGATTCACTGACGTTGCGGCGCGAATCGGACGGCACTGTGTATGCGCTTTGCCCGGAGACGCAGGCGTTGCTACGCAATGGCGCGCCGATTGAACAACCCACACGCCTGTTACCCCCGTTGGTGGCGGGCCGACGCGCTCATCGCCATTATCAGGCCGATCCGGCCGCACCTTTCTACACCCGCTTTGCGCCGGCGGCAGTGGTTGGGCAATGTGGGACACACGGCCGCTTTCTCAAGCTGCCGGGAGCAGAGGATTGGGCGCGGTTAGAAGAAGCCAATGGGGCGCGGCCGATGATGGGAGATTCGGCCGATTTCGCCATCAATCCCGGCCCGAAATCGCAACATCTCATCCGTCAGGGTGTGCGCCATTACACCGATCTCTTTTCCAGCCGCCAACTCCTCTTCCTGGAAACGGTCGGCCGGCTCCTGCCCGCCTATGAGCTGCCGATCCGGTTGAATCTCGCGCTGCTGGTCTCCACTGCGCTAGAGTTCAACAGCATGTTATGTGGCTACAAAGGCATGGTCAGTCGCCGACCGGGCGCTATTCGCCACGCCTTCGCTTACCACGCCTATACCTTCCCTTGCACCGTGGTGGAGAACAACCCGCTCTTCCCCGGCCACAAAGCCTCCGGCACACTAACCAACCTGTTTCATCAGCGCATCCGGCGGGCGCGCGCGTGGGCGGCATTGCCGCTGGAACGAGAAATCGGCCGAAAAAGCTGGCGGCCGATCCATGGTGAAGTAGACATGGGGCCTGAAGTGACCCATCCTGCCCAATTGCTACAAGCCCCGCCGCGCACTTTCTGCCTGCAACAAGCCTCAGCCGCCCGACTCGATCTGCCCGACGCCAGCATTGACCACATCGTCACCGACCCACCTTATTACGATAGTGTGCATTACAGCGACATGGCGGCCTTCTTTCGGGTGTGGCTGGCCCGGTGGCTGCCGGGAGCCGTGGATTGGCGCTACGATATCACCCATGCCGCCGTCGAACACGCCGCTAACGGCCAATATGAAAGCCGCCTCACCGACATCTTCCGCGAATGCCGGCGGGTATTACGGCCGGAACGGGGGCGTCTGATCTTCACTTTTCATCACGGCCGGCCGGAAGCGTGGGCGGCGCTCACCCTGGCGCTCAAGCGCGCCGGGTTTGTCTTGCTCAATCGCTATGTGGTCTATGCCGAGAATCCCATTTCCGTGCACATCGCCAACTTGAACGCCATTACGCATGATGTGATCCTGGTGCTGGGAATCGGCCGAAAACCCGCCCCGCTCTGGACGCCTCCCGCTGCCATCAACACCTCCGATAGCGCCGCCTTCTGTCGCGACTGCGGCACGTTGTTGGGCTGGCAACTCACCACCCCGCTCAGCGACGCCGCCATCCGCGCGGCCTGGCGCGACCACCTGACCTAGCGCGTTGCCGCAGCCGTCTTTCACGGGGCCACAAAAAGGCCTGTTCCGCCAGGCGAAACAGGCCCTTACTCCCAGGTAACAACCTCAGAAAGCCTTACGAACCCGCTAAAAACTCCTCCAGCGACGCTTTGCTGATCCGATAAGCCTCGCCAATTTTGCGCGCCTTCAGTTGACCCGCCTCAATATCGGCCATCACATCCGATTCAGCCACCTGCAAGATAACCGCCGCCTGGGCCGGCGTCATGACTGCCGGCATCTCGACGCCGCCCGATGGTGAAGTCGTCGCCGGTTGCGCGGTCGGTTGTGCGGTTGGTTGCGCCGCCGCTGGCTGGCCCATCATCTGCTGCGTCATCTGTTGCTGCTGCATTTGCTGATTCATGATCATCTGCTGCGCCGCTTGCAAGCCGGCCAAACCGATGCCCGTCTCCGCCAGACTGCTGCCCGATGGATTTTCGGCCGCCGCCTTAGCTGCATCCAGCGCCGCCACTTGCGCATAGCTGGTGCCATAGCCCATGCGTGTCACCACTTCCAACGAGTTCGGATGCAACCCAAACCGGACATTGAAATCCACCAGGGTCAAACCGATGGCGTCAAATTCCGGCTGAATCAACCCAACCAATAAATCGTTCAGGTCCTTGGAGAAGGATTGCAATTGGGCCGGACCGAGCGCCTTGGCAGTCGCCAATTCGCTCATCTTGTCCTGTAACATCACACCCAGCATGGGGTCCAGACGCTCTTTAATCTGCGTCTGCCGCACACTGTCGCGGAAGGCATCCATGGCCGTCAGAAAACGCCACGGCTCCTTAACCCGAAGCACAAACACCCCATTGCCGACCATGGCGCTGGCCCCAGGCGTACGGCTAGGATGTTCAATGACGATCGGCTGCGCCGTGCCCCAC
Source organism: Chloroflexota bacterium (assembly GCA_041918535.1). Lineage (GTDB taxonomy): Bacteria > Chloroflexota > Anaerolineae > Promineifilales > Promineifilaceae > DAOTXO01. The sequence goes on along the minus strand of JAYRVN010000194.1, from coordinate 14,057 downwards.
TTGAAAGTGAGATCGGCCGTCTTCACATAGTACACATCGGCCGTAAACACATTCTTGCTGCCGAAGAACGTACTCTCCAACAGGTCGGTCAGCCAGGGGATATTGGCCGTCGTCATGACGTGCGTGCCCGGCTCAAACGTGCCTAGCGCCTTGCCGCCGCGCACAAAAACAGCCACCTCGTAAGGATTGACGATACAGGGCGAGCCAAGCTTAATATCGCCCAGGCCGCCCTTAGGGAATTTCTGCACCACTTCATCCGTCAACCACTGATCAATTGCCACCCGATCAAATATTGCTGCCATGCCTCCGCTCTCCTAAAACTAGTTTATTGGTCATTAGTCTGATAGTTGCCGGTCTATCTCAAGACAGTCCCGCCAACAACTCCTGGCGTCCGGCAAAGGCGGTGTTGGCCTCCTTCACGGCGTTGTCCAGTTCGCGCAACGCGCCGGCCACGTCGCCGCCGTCGTTAACGGCTTTGCTCAAAACTTCCACCTGCGCGGCCAGGATGTCGGCATGATGCAACATGCTTTCATCGAATTGGTAGATAGCTTGCATATCTTCGGCGTCAATTTTGACGGCGTCAAAAAAGCCGGAATACCCCACTGGCGCATCCTTAATTTTGCCGATCAAGCCCATGAGCCGGTTGTCCACCCGCCCGACAGGCTCGGCATAATCAATGGCTAGAATGATGTCGTGGCTCATGTCCTCTTGCACCCGCGCCAGACGCAAGCGGACTTCCTCCAGGCGATTGGCAACGGCATAACGCAGCATCTGGTCAGCCTCACGCCGGCGGCTGGTTTCCATATATCCCTTTAGCCCCGGCACTTTGCTCAACAGCTTGCCCAACCAGCTTGACTCATCTTGAATCTGCGTATACAGATCGCTCACACCACCGGCGGTCTTACCCTTTTTGAGTTCGTCAGAGTTTACTATCTCGTCCATGTTTACTCCTCTTTTTTCAGAAAAAGACGCTCCCCAAGGGAGTTCTTCGTCACAACTCCGGCCGCCCCGCTGTGGCGCAGTGAAAACACCGACCATAGCCACAAAGGGTAAGCCATTTCGGTTCTTCAAAGCTTATAGAAAATACTCGGTATCACAGAAAGGGCAACGAATTACCCCTTTGCCGGCCAACTGAAGTTGACCGCCGCAATGTTTGCACTGGTGAAGGTCACGCAATTGGCTGGCCTGTTGCGAGTACAGAACCCCTTCATCCCAATTGATGTAACCGGTGTAAAGGCCCCTACCCACCAGGTCATAGACCATATTTTGCACCTGCTCACGGCTGCTCTTGAGTTCCACAGCCAGATCGGCAATGTTGATTTGGCCTTGCGTCTTGACCACGCTGAGTAGTTTGCGCTGTTGCTTGACCTCAGCCATTTGCGCGGCTTCTTGCCCACCGCGCACAAGCAAGTAGACGCCGCCACCCAGCAAAGGTAACACAATGACGGCGGTAAACAGAGCGAAGCCTAATATGGCCGCGCCGCTTGACAGGCTGCCTTCGCGGCGGTAGGTGAACATCAACACACCCACGATGATGCCCGCCACAAGCCCGGCGGCGGCCAGAACGAAACCCATTGTTCTACCCATGCACACCCCTTTCTGGAGAGGCAATAAGCGATGAGGCTTATTGTCTCAAATTGCTTAGCCGAAGCCACGCCGCCCGCCGCCGCCGCGCGAGCCGCCGCCACTGCGGAAGCTGCCGCGGAAGCTGCTGGAGGAGGACCGGCTGCGGCTGGAAGAGCCGCTGCCGCTGCGATAGGTCGAACCCGACACGGGTCGGGTCTGCGAGGGGGGTCTCCGGCTACCCAGGACAGAGTTGGTGGAGTTGAGCATCCGCGTCAGGCTGCCGGACATGCCTTCCAGGCCGCCGGTGAGGCCGCGCGAGAGGCCTTCCAGACCACCGGGGCTGGCGGGAGCGGCGGGTTGGCTGCCAACGCCTGCGCCGCTGCCGACGCCGGGACTCGGCCGAATTTCCTCCATCACCCCACGCCCAATCACCGACCCGCCCGGCATCGGCCGCCCCCAACCCCGCCCAGTATACCAGATGGGCGGCGGCATCTCCCGCACCTTAGAAAACTTCCAAATCCAATTGCGCTCCAGGCCAAAAGCTACCGCATAGGCCAGATATTGCGCAAATATCTCCTTGGATGTCTCTAGGTCCCGATACTTGTCAATGTCCTTGAGGTATTGGCGGAAGGCGCGCCACTTGGCCGCTTCTTCAGCCCCTTTCATGGTCTTGCGCGGCATGTGCGGGCCGACCAGGTATAACAAAAACGCGGTGGGAACCAGGGCGACCGGCAAGCATAGCGCCATCGGCGCAATACCCAGCATGGTCAACCCACATAAACCTGCCACAGCCAGCGCGAAAACGGTGGATGCCAAAGCCCGATAGCGCTGACGAACCACTGCCGGCGAGTTGTCCACCAATCCTTCCGTCTTAACGTCGTCATACAGCATGTTGCGGATCTTATCCAGGTTTTCCGCAAACTGATAGCGCAACTCGCTCAGCTTGCGCGTGGTCTGGCTGCCGAAAATCTGGTTAAAGAACTCACGCTCATACGGACGCAGGTCAGTTTGGGCTTTGTCGGTGCGTGTGTAAATATAATCGTTGTTGTCTTCGGCCATGACCAAGTAGCCGCGATGGGCCAGGTCCACCAAAGTGGACATAATGTCCTGGTCTTGCACAACCTCGTCAATCAGCGTTCCCGCCAAAGCGGGCGGCAGGGCGCTAGGCGGCTCACTCAAATAATCCGCCGCCGCGCCCACTTCCGGATCGCGCCCCCGGTTATACCAGGTGATGAGCACAACCAGCGGCCCAACGATCAGCGTCAGGATGCCCAAACCCAGGAATAACAGGCTGATAACATCCTGGCCTTGTTGCGCCGTCTCGGTTTGTTGCCACTGGGCGGGCTGAGCGGTCAATTGCCCGGACGGCAGGCGAACGCCGACAGCGAAGGCCGTCCCAATGGGCAGCAGGGGAGAGGTGAAGGTCGTCACACGCCCATCCGGGCTAAAGGTAATGGCGACGGCGTCACTCTGCTGGTCGTTGATCAGACCCAAAGCGGAACCAGCCTCGACGCCTTCCGGCAACTCGATGGTGACGGTGCTTTTATTGACAATGCCGGGAAAATCGGCCGGCACGACTTCCCAAACCAGTTCGTCCCCATCTTCAGCCAGGTGGAAGGGATTGTAGATGCGATATTCAAAGGTGTAGGTGTGCGCGCCCTGGGTGGGAGGGAAGTTCCAATAAACCGTCACGTCGTTGACGTTACGCTCGATTTCATAGGTGTAGGGGTCGCCGGCGTACCCTTCCGTGTAGGTTGTGTCGCCTTCGCGCACAGCCAGGATGTCAACTCCGTCTGTGCCGGCGGTGTTGATGGTGGCAAAACCAAACGTGAAGTCTTCGCCCTCAAAGACGATGGATTGTTCCTCGCGCACCAGCAGATCGCCGTTGGTCTGCACCTGGATGGCCACGTCAAAGGCTTCCCAGTGAAAACTCTTTTGGGCCAGGGCTGCCGGCGCGACAAAGGCAAGAATGAGAAGCAGAGACAAGCTAGACCACGCCCAACGCCCGTGTCGAGCGGAGAGGAACGTCAAGAAAGTGTTCATAATCCTTCTCATTATAATCGAATGTCGGCGATTTTCGTAGTTGAGGAAAGCGCCGGGGAAATTTTCGGCCGAATCCCCTCACTGCCCCTCAGCCGACTCAAACCAGAGCCACCGATTCAGCAACGCCGCCAATTCACCGCCTTCCGCCAACTGAGCCAGCGCCTGATTCAACTGCGCCAGCAAAGCTCCATCCTCTTTACGCACAACCAGGGCAAAAGGTTCCACCGTCAGGGCATCTGCCGCCAGGAACAGATCGGAGAATTGGCGCAGCGCCAGGCGTCCGCCAATCGCATCCAACACGACCGCGTCGGCCTGACCGCCGCGCACAGCCTCAAGCGCCTCGGCCGGCGTGTTGAAGGGGCGCACGGTCAAATTCGCCACCTGCCTTTGCCAACTGGTTGCCAGAACATGCCCGTCTGTCCCCAACTCCACGGCCAGCGTACGTCCCGTCAGGTCTCGCGGCAGGTCTGACAGCGACGACGCGCCCCGGCGCGCCAGCGCCACCTGACCCGCATTGAAATAGGGGCGGCTGTAATCAAAATCCTGCGTGCGTTGCGCATCTAGCGTCAGCGCCGACGCCAGCACATCCACCTGACCGATCCGCAGGGCATCATACAGGCCGTCGAAGCCATAGTAAGTGAACGTCACCTCCACGCCGATCGCCTGCCCCAACGCGCGCGCCAGATCAACATCCAGGCCCACGACATCCCTGCCCACCAACTCTTCAAAAGGTGGATAGGTGGGGTCCAGACCCACACGCAACACCCCGGCCTGCTGCACACGTTGCCAACTCTTGTCGCCCGACCGACAGGCGAACGAAAAGACAATCAAGGCCATTAGGCCTATCAGGCGCAGTCGGCGGCGGTTACGGCTGAGACGGTTCATTGCCGGTGGCCTGCTTGAGGGCGTGGTAGATGGGTTTAAGCACGAATTCGGGCGTGACCAACGTAAAGTAATCCGAATAGCTGTGGGTGGGAGCGGGGTAGCGGAAGGCCCAAATGGCAACCATTTGGACATACGGCCAATGGGTCTCGGCATAGGCCAGGCTGTCCAGGGTATATTGAATACGTTGGCCGGGTGTGACGGCGCGCGTCCAACGCGGGTGGTCGTTGTAACCCGTCTCCGTGATGAAAATGGGCGTGGCGGCGTCAGCGTTGGCTGCCATGACGGCCCGCAGCAATTCGACGCGGCGAAAGTTGAGGAGATCAGGCGACGGTTCAGCCTGGGGCGGGAAGGTGAAGCCATAGGTGTGGACGGCCAGCGCGTCGAAAAATTCGGCCGATCCTGCTGCATATAACGCTGCCAGATAATCCAGTTCGTTCAAGCCCCAAACTGAACCCGGCGGCTCCAGGGTCGGCGCCAACGCCCCCGCCAACACCTGCGCCTCAGGGTTAGCGGCTTTGACGGCCGGATAGACCGCCGCCAGCAAGGCCGCATAATCTGCCGGCGTCGTTGCCCGATAGCCCCATTCATAATTCAAATTCGGCTCATTGCCCACGATGATATGCGTCACCTGCCCCCGGTAGCGGGCGGCAAACGCCGCGGCAAAAGCGGCAAAATGCTCATACGCCGGGCGATCGAGATAAGTCAGCGTGGTTTCCGGCGGGCGCGCCCACTCCGGCGTCAGCCCCAGCCGGGCAATGACCTGTAACCCATTGGCCTGCGCATGCGCCATGACCAGATCGGGATGCTCCCAGGCAAATAGGCCGGGTTGCGGCTCATAGTAAGCCCAGGGGAAGAATTCGACGATCCGGCTCGCCCCCATCTCGCGCACCAGTTGTAGCGTGCGCTGGATTTTCCACGGTTCTACTTCATCGGTGAGTCGCGTATGCACGGCGAGGAGGGGCTGGGTCGTTGCTACCGCTTGCGGCGGGCCGGGCGTCACCAGGAGCGGCGGCGGTTGGATCAAGGTCCAGAGCAGGCAAACCGCCGCCAGGCGCAACCCCAGGCCCAGATCAACCCCGGCTAAGCGGCGGGCGTTCTGGGTCAGGCGGGCGCGCCACGATGCCGGGCGTTCGGGTTGGGCAGGATTGACGGCCCTGGCCGGCGGTGATTCGGCCGAAATTTGCATAGGACCATTATAATCCTATCCACTCCGCCCACGTAATTTCCACCCAAAGCGAGCAACTCGCCACCGATCTCCCGATCTCCTTGAGCAAAACGGCCGGATGCGACTATAATTGCTCTGGTAATTAAAAGTCTTCAGTATAGGTGACACATAGTTATGCGAATTTTCGTGACCGGGCCGACAGGTTTTGCCGGGGCGCATCTGGTGGAGGGCCTCCTGCTGGCAGGCCATGAGGTCTTCGGTCTGGTCCACCCCGCCACCAGCCATCAGCCATACCCTCAGGCTGCGGCTTTTCATGCTCTGCCGGGCGATTTGCTGGATGGCGAAGCGCTGAAACAGCTTTTGGCAGAAGTCGAACCGGAGGTGATCTATCACCTGGCAGGACAGGCTTATACCAACCGCTCTTGGCAGAATCCGTCGTTGACGCTGGCGGTAAACACCGGCGGCACGCTGAACATCCTGGAAGCGGCGCGGTCAGTCGGGCGGCCGCGGGTGGTCATGGTGACGAGCGCGGATATGTATGGAGGGATTCGGCCGAATCAGCTCCCTATCACCGAGCGCACCCAACCCCAGCCATCCCACCCCTATGCCGTTAGCAAATTGGCGGCAGCCTGGCTGGCCCCGATCTATTGGCAGCATTACAGCCTACCGGTCATCGAAGCCCGTCCCTTTAATCACCTCGGCCCCAAGCAAGCGCTTGGCTTTGTTGCGCCTGACTTCGCCAGTCAGATTGCCGCCATCCGTCTGGGACAGCAAGCGCCGGTGATCCGGGTGGGCAATTTATCGGCCGAACGCGACTTCACCGATGTGCGGGATGTCGTGGCGGCCTACCAGCGTCTGGCCGAGGCCGGGCAGCCAGGCCAAACCTATCTCGTCTCCTCCGGGCGCGCGATAGCTATCCGCGCCATCCTGGACACCCTGATTGAACTGGCCGGCGTGAACATTGACTGCGTGCCCGACCCCGACCGTCTGCGCCCGGTGGAAACGCCGCGACTCTTCGGCAGTTACGCCAAAATTCAGCGCCATGTCGGCTGGCAACCCACCATCCCCTTACGCGAGACCCTCCAGACTGTTCTAGACGAGTGGCTGGCGCGGCTACAAGCGCCCGCCTGAGCCCGTATGACTGCCCGTGAACGCCTGGACAAACTTATGGTCGAGCGCGGCCTGGCCCCCACGCGCGCCAAAGCCCAGGCCTACATCCTGGCCGGCGATGTCCTGGTCAACGGTGAGCGCGTCTCAAAAGCGGGCGCACAAATCCTCCCTGATGCCGATATTCAATGTCGCGCGCCCATGCCCTATGTCGGGCGAGGCGGCTATAAGCTGGCCGGGGCTTTGAGCGCCTTTGGCCTGACGGCGGCGGGCCGTGTCTGCGCCGACGTCGGCGCCTGCACCGGCGGCTTCACCGATGTGCTGCTTCAACAAGGGGCGGCGCGTGTCTATGCCATTGACGTAGGCTACGGCCAACTGGATTGGAAGCTCCGGCAAGACCCCCGCGTGGTCGTGATGGAGCGCACGAATGCGCGTTATTTGGCGGCGTTGCCGGAAGCGGTGGATTTCGTGGTGGTGGATGTCGCCTTCATTTCGCTCAAGCTCATCTTACCGGCCGTGCAAGGCTGGCTTGCGCCGGCGTTTGATGTGGTGACGCTGATCAAGCCGCAATTTGAGGCAGGCCGGAGGCAAGTGGGGCGCGGCGGGGTGGTCAAAGACCCGGCCGTGCATACGGCCGTCGTAACGGATATCTTGGGCTGGGTGCGCACCTTAGCCTGGTATGCATGCGGCCTATTGCGTTCGCCGCTGGTGGGAAGTGACGGCAATGTGGAATTCTTGGCCTGGTTTCGGCCGAATCCCGATCCCTCCTTCGACCTATCCGCCGCCCTTGCCGCCGCCGACAACCCCTAAACCTCCCGGCCGACTGACGCGCCCCACCCAAGTTGCGCCGCCGTCGGCCAGGGTGAGCGGTGAGGCCGCCCCGCCCGCCACGCCCATTCCACCCAATCCGTTTGTGCTATAATCAACGCGCTATGGATCAAAGTAAAATCCGCAACTTCTGCATCATCGCCCATATTGACCATGGGAAATCCACCCTGGCCGACCGCCTGCTCCAGTTCACCGGCACCATCTCCGACCGTGAGATGCAAGATCAAGTGCTAGACAGCATGGAATTGGAACGCGAGAAGGGCGTTACCATCAAAGCCTCCGCCGTGCGCATGTTTTATCAGGCGGACGACGGCGAAACCTACCTGATGAACCTGATTGACACACCGGGTCACGTAGACTTTGCCTACGAAGTCAGCCGGGCCCTGCATAGCTGTGAGGGCGCCCTGTTGGTGGTGGACGCCACCCAGGGCATTGAAGCCCAAACGCTAGGCAATTTGTACCTGGCGATTGATGCCAACCTGGAACTCGTCCCGATAATCAACAAAATCGATCTGCCGGCGGCTATGCCCGACGAAGTGGCCGAGGAGATCGAACACATCACCGGCATCAATGCCGCCGACGCCATCCCGGTCAGCGCCAAAACCGGCTACAACATCCACGCCGTTTTGGAAGCCATCGTCCACCGGATGCCGCCTCCCCAGGGCGATGCCAATCTCCCCCTGCGCGCCCTGGTGTTTGACTCCCACTACGATTCCTATAAGGGCGTCGTGGCGTATGTGCGCATTTTTGAAGGCGCCATTCGCGAGCGGGAATGGATTCGGATGATGGCTAACCAGGTTGAAGTAGAGCCGCTCGAAATCGGCATTTTCTCGCCCGGCATGAAACCCGTCTCTATCTTGCAAGCGGGCGAAGTAGGTTACATCGCCACCGGCCTGAAATCCGTGCGCGAGTGTCGGGTGGGCGACACCATTACCCTCAAAAAGAATCCGGCGGCCGAGCCGATGCATGACTATCAACACCTCAAGCCGATGGTGTTTGCCGGCTTCTTCCCCAGCGAAAACGACGATTATGCTCTGCTCAAAGATGCGCTGGAAAAGCTCCAGTTGAACGACGCTTCCCTGGTCTACGAGCCGGAGACATCCAATGCCTTGAACTTCGGCTTCCGCTGCGGCTTCCTGGGGCTATTCCACATGGAGATTGTGCAGGAACGGCTGGAACGGGAATATAACCTGGATATTTTAGCCACCGCCCCTAGCGTACGTTACGAGATTGTGGGGATAGACGGCGAGACTCGCGTGGTGGATAGCCCGGCCGACCTGCCGGACGACGGCTCTTTTTTGGAGATTCGTGAGCCCTGGATGCATGTGCAACTATTCACGCCGGAAGAGTTCTATGGCGTGCTCATGGAATTGGCGCGCAAGCGGCGGGCGGAGTATATCGGCCAGGAACATCCGGCGCCGGGGCGCGTGGTGCTGAAGTTCGATATTCCATTGGCGGAGATCATCATTGACTTCTATGACAAGCTCAAGAGCAGCACGCGCGGCTACGCTTCAATGGATTATGAGTTCGCCGGCTATCGCCCATCTGACCTGGTGAAGCTGGAAGTGCTGGTTAATAAGCAACTGGTGGATGCGTTGACCATGATTGTGCATCGGGATGACGCTTATCATCGCGGGCAAAAACTGGTGACGGCGCTCAAAGAGGAAATTCCGCGCCAGTTGTTTGAAGTGCCCATTCAAGCCGCCGTCGGTAAAAAGGTGATCAGCCGGGCCAACGTCAAGGCGTTGCGCAAAGACGTGCTGGCGAAATGTTACGGCGGCGACATCACGCGCAAGAAAAAGTTGTTGGAAAAACAGAAAAAAGGCAAGAAGCGCATGAAGATGATCGGTACGGTCGAAGTGCCGCAAGAGGCATTTATGGCTGTGCTGAAACTAGGCGACGATTAACGGCCGCGGCGGCGGGTCGACCGGTCTGGCTCTGCCGGCATGGCGTCCGCGGGCGGAAGTTGGCCGATATGCCTTGCGCCTACTTTGAGAAGCAATTCTATGGCTGTGTATCAATGGCTGATGTGGCCGATGTTGCGGCATCTGGACCCGGAGCGGGCGCACACGCTCACGTTGCAGGCGCTCGAAGTGGCGCAAAGCACGCTGAGCGGACGTTTTGCCCTGCGCCAGATTCGCGGCGAGCTGCCCTTGCAGCCGGTTGAGTGCTGGGGGCTGACCTTTCCCAATGTGTTGGGGGTGGCGGCAGGCTTTGATAAGGATGTCCGAGTGGCGCGTGGCCTGGGTGAATTGGGCTTTGGGCATGTGGAAGTGGGCACGCTGACTCCTCGGCCCCAGACGGGCAACCCGTCACCACGCCTTTTTCGTTTGCCTGAGGACGGCGCAGTGATTAACCGTCTGGGCTTCCCGAATGGCGGGGTGGAGGCGGCTGTGCCGCGCTTGCGCCGGCTGGCCGGTCGGGCGCGCTCTTTCCGCCTGGGTGTGAGTTTGGGGAAGCAAAAGGAAACGCCGCTGACAGAGGCGGCGCAAGATTATGTCACGGTGATGCGGGCGGTATATCCGTATGCGGATTATCTGGCGGTGAATGTGAGTTCGCCGAATACGCCGGGGTTGCGTGAGTTGCAAGGCAAAGGCTATCTGGCAGCGTTGTTGGGGACGATTTCGGCCGAATCCCACACCCTCGCCCGCCAATACCAACTGCCTCCTCGCCCCCTCCTGCTTAAGATCGCCCCCGACCTCACCTGGCCGGAGCTGGACATGATCTTGCAAGCCGCCTTCGACAATCACTGCGACGGCATCATCGCCGTCAACACCACCCTGGAGCGACCCGGCCTTGCCAGCCCGCACCGTCAGGAAAGCGGCGGACTCAGCGGATTGCCGCTACGTCGGCGCAGCCATGAGATCATCGCCTACATCCACCGGCACACCGGCGGACGCCTGCCCATCATCGGCGTCGGCGGCGTGCGCACCGCCGATGACGTGAAGATCAAGCTAGACGCCGGCGCGACTCTGGTACAACTTTACACCGCCATGATCTACACCGGCCCCGCCATCGCCGGACATATCTTGCGGGCGTTGGCGGCCGAATCGCGCCGGCGCGCGACGCCGGTCTAGGCCGACAAGCAAGACAAATCGCCGACCAACTTATACCCCTCGCCTATGAATGACCTGCCTTTCCCCCGACAACGCCTACAAGCCACGGTATTCGGCCGCGTCACGGGCGTCAACTTTCGTTACTATACCCGCCAAACCGCCCAAGCCTATGGCCTGACCGGTTGGGTACGGAATTGGCCGGATGACTCCGTCGGCGTTTTGGCGGAGGGTAGCGAACCTGCTTTGCAGCGCCTGCTAGCCTGGTTACATCAGGGCCCGCCGGCCGCCTATGTGGAGCAGGTCGAGGTGTCCTGGTTGGCAGCTACCGGCGAATTCTCCACCTTCTCGATCCTCAGACCATGATGCAGAATCGGCAACGCCTCACCTGGATGATTCTGCTGGGAGCTTTCGGCCTGTGTCTGGCCCTGACCGTTGCCGTGCCCGTCGGCATCAACGCGTTCCGCGAGCGGGCGCGCAAGGCGCTTGAATTGCATGTGCAGACAAACGAGGGCACGCTCGGCGTGGTGGCGCCGGAAGGGGATCGGGATTTTCTGGCCGTCACCGACCCGCCGCAGACTCGCGACTCCGCCTTCACCTTGATCACGGCGCGCACCGATAACGGCCTGGTACAGATTTTCAGCCCGGACGGCAGCGAGTTGGTCGCCCGGCTCCAGGTTTATAGCGACACGGTGATCGAGATCAAACGGGCGACAACGCCGCGCTTTCGTTCCAGCGCCGCCCGGCAATGGCTAGAATTCAACCTGTTGCACGGGCGGGTACGTCTGACGATTCCGGAAAATGGCGGCCGACGCCCGCTAGAGGTCAAGGCCGAGACAACGCAAGGCAACGTGGAAATTCTTGCGCCCGGCCAATACTCCCTGGAGGTTTCACCGACCGCCGCGTTTATCTCCGTCTTCGCCGGGGAAGCTACCTTGCAAACCGCCGCCGACACGTTGCGCTTACAAGCCAACCAGCTGGGCGCGTTGGACGCGAGCGGGACCCATGGACCGCTAAGCACGGAGCGTAATCTGGTGTTGAATGGGAACTTCTCGGCCGGCCTGGATCAATGGGTAGTGGGCGGCTGGCAGGTGGAGCGCGCCGACCAACCCGCCGGCGAGACGACGCTGGTTGAGGTGGAAGGGGAGCCGGCTTTGCGTTTCCAGCGCGATGGGTTCGGCCACTCGGATGCCAGCGTATGGCAGATTCTCAACCAGGATGTGACGGATTTTAAGTCATTGCGTTTATCGCTTACCATGCGTCTGGCGCAGCAAAGTTTGCCGGTGTGCGGCAGCGTGGGCACGGAATGCCCGTTGACGGTGCGATTGGAGTATGAGGATGCGCTAGGTCAAACGAAGGCGTGGCAGCAAGGGTTATATGCAGTGGGGACTATTTCGGCCGAATCGCCCGACAGTTGCGCCGTCTGTGGTTTTCCCCTCAACCTCAATCGCCATTGGCGCGTTAGCGGCCTGGGTCAGGTCGTTTTTTTTGAATCAGACAATTTACTGGAGCGGTTGGAGCAAGAGGGGATTCGGCCGAATCGCCTCAAACGCCTCTTCCTCATCACCGCCGGCCACACCTTTGCCGTAGACGTCATCGAAGTCGCCCTCAACGCGCAGGAATAGCCACCCCCTCACTCGCTAAAACCCAATCCCCGCTCCTTCAACGACACATACCGTTGACGGCCGATGATCAAATGATCCAACAATTTCAAATCCAATAGCTTGCCCGCCTTCACCATCTCACGCGTCACGCTCACATCTTCCGGCGATGGCGTGGGATCGCCCGACGGATGATTGTGCGTGACAATGATCGCCGTAGCATTCTCCCGAATAGCGGGCCGAAAAACTTCCGCCAGCCGCACCACGGCGGTGTTGACGCTGCCGACATAGATCGTGCGAATGCCCAGCACCCGGTTGCGCGTGTCCAGCAGCACCACCCGCAACTGCTCCTGCTCCAGAAACGCCATTTCCGACATCAGCAGATTAGCGGCATCCGCCGGCGACGAAATAGTCGGCCGTTCCTCCGGCGCCGTCGCCGCCAAGCGGCGGCTCAATTCCCCCACAGCCATGAGCTGCGTGGCCTTGGCTAAACCCACCCCCTTCACCCCCTGTAACTCCCCCAGGCTGGCGCGCGTCAGGCCGGGCAAGCCGCCGAACTCCGCCATCAACCGCTCGCTCAGACGCAGCACATTCTCGCTGCCGCTGCCCACCCGTAAAATAATCGCCAGCAACTCAGCCGTGGATAACGCCTGCGACCCCAAACGCGCCATGCGCTCGCGCGGGCGCTCCCCTGGTGGCAAATCGCGAATCGTATAACCGGTCATAACCCTCCATTCGCCACAAAAACGGGCGGTTGCCGCTCACGCCCCGGGCCGGACGCGCCCGGGTTCGGCGCCGTCAGTCGCTTAACGCGCCGCCTCGTCCTCGCTCTTTCTCCGCGCCTCTCCCAACCCCGCCTGCATCCAGCGCTTCCCAAGCGTGAACCATCTTGCTAAACTGCGGCGCTTCCGCTATAGTCAGCGGTGGGAGTGGTTGTGTCCCGGTGGGCGCCCCAGTCTTCAAAATTGGTGGCCGGTCGCGCCGAGCGAGCGGTGGTGGGTTCGACTCCCATCCATTCCCGTTGAGTCTTGTGAGTCGCAGGCCGACCAAGACGCCCAAGCGCCCAAACGCCTGAGTGGGGGCGACCAGCCGCCACCCCCAGCGCCTCAACCACCCAACTACCCCTTACTGCGTTCCCTTATCCACCGTCATCAACTCAATCTCAAAGATCAACGTGGCATTCGGCGGGATCGCCGGCGGGCGTCCCTGCTCGCCGAAGGCCAGGGCGGGCGGGATCACCAGTTGGCGCACACCGCCGACGCGCATCCCTTTCACTCCTTCCTCCAGACCGGGAAAAATCGCATTCTGGTCGAGCACAAAACGGAACGGGAGATCACGGTCCCGCGAGCTATCAAATTTATAGCCGCCTTCGACCCAGGCCGTGTAATGAATCTCCACCGCCGTCGCGCCGTCCGTGCCGTCGCCATCCCCCACCTTGAGGTCCGCATAGCGCAGACCGCTTTCCGACGTCGTATACGCCTCGGCCGCCACCACCGCCGGGGCGGGCGCTGCGTCAACCTTCAGCAACTCCACCTGAAAGTAGAGCGTGGCATTGCCGGGAATACTTCCCTGACCCACCGGGCCGTAGCCCAGATCGGGCGGGATCACCAACAGCGCCTTCGTCCCCTGCTTCAACAAAGCCATGCCTTCATCCCAACCGGCGATGACGCGCCCCGTGCCCAGAATAAAGCGGATGGGTTGCCCGCGCTCAATGGAACTGTCGAATGGCGTACCATTCTTGAGCCAGCCGGTGTAGTCAACCTCGACCGTGTCGCCGGGTTGGGGCGCAGGGCCGTCGCCCGGTTTGAG
>JAYRVN010000193.1:0-2470 GCA_041918535.1 Chloroflexota bacterium | reverse complement strand
GGGCCGGGCTGGTCAATGGGGCAGGGGAGAATCGTTATCTGGACGGCAGCCGCCTCGTCCTCAAAGGCATGCAAGACCACATCCTGCTCAAGCGCGCCCTGCCCGTCGGCTACGTTCACTGGGTCTTGTTGCACAAACAAGCCGCCCACGCCCATCTGCAACCGGGGCAGCCCTGCTACCTGCTGGATGACGGCAGCCAACGCGTGCCCGCCGGCTTCTACCCCTTCCTGGACAAAGCCTGTCCCGCTCCTTTCATGCCCGCCTGGGCCGACTACCTGTGGGACGTCGGGCGCGAACAATCCCTGCTCGAACTCGTCACCACGCGGCGCAGCCAAAATTATGGCGCCTGGCTGCTCCATCCCGACCCGGCCGCCTGGCAAGCCCTCGTCGCCGACGGCCTGCGCCAGGGCCATATCATCTTCCACCTCGACGACCCGTCCGTGACACCGCCACTGGCTCAACCGGCCGCCGTCGCCGCCTAAGCTCCACTTTCCTTTCAGGCAAATACCATGTCTACACCCATCCGCTTCCCTCTCGGCCGTATCGTCGCCACCCCCGCCGCCCTTGACCTGCTGGCGCGCCACCAGCGCGCGCCGCTAGAATTCATCGCCCGCCACGCTGGCGCCGATTGGGGGCAGCTGGAGCCGGAAGATGTCCGCGCCAACGAAAGCGCCCTGCGCCACGGCGAGCGCCTGCTCTCCAGCTACCCCGTCGGTGACGAGACGTTGTGGCTCATCACCGAAGCCGACCGCAGCGCCACTACCCTGCTCCTGCCGGGTGATTATTAGCGTTATAAAGTGAGCGGCTCATATGTTATAATGACTACGAGGTTCATATGGAAGAAAGAATGGGCATGGCGAATACGACTCCACAACTCATGCAAGAACTGACCCTGATTCTCCAGGAGCTACCGACTGACAAGGCGCGCGAGTTGGTGGACTTTGCCCACTTCTTGCAGGCTCGCCATGGCCTGCGCGCGCCGCGTGGCTCGGCGGCCGCCATTTTGTACGGTTTGCAGGCGTATGGCCCACTCCAATTCGAAGCCGGTGAGCTGGACGGGTTGTTGGCCGAGTTGGAAGCGTTGCGGGCGCTGGATATGAACGACGATGACCGACTACTTGCTTGACACCAATCATGTCAGTCGCTTATTGGAGGGAGAGGGCCGGCTGCTGTCTCAACTTCAGGCTGCCGAAGCGGGCGGAGACCGCTTTGGGATTACGCCGACAATCCTGGGTGAACTTTATTTTGCCGTGTATGCCAGCCGGCGACAGGCAGAGAACCTGCGTCGTTTGAGTGGTTTGGCGGCTGCCCTGAATGTGTACCCGTTTGATGCGGGGGCGGCTGAGGAATTCGGCCGAATCCAGGCCGAACAACGGTTAAAAGGGCGGCCAATCCCTCCCCTGGACGCTCAAATTGCTGCCGTAGCCCGTCGCCAGGGGCTAACCGTTCTCACCGCCGACCGGCATTTTGACTTTGTAGACAATCTCCCTGTCGCCAACTGGCTGGTCTAATTTTCAACGCAACGCCGAAACGTTGCCGAAGCAACGCCATAGCCTATATATGGGCAGAAAACGGCGCCGGGTCGGTGTTTCGGCCGAATCCCATCCCAGCAGAGATTCGGCCGAAATAGCCACCCATTGCCGCCGCGCCCACCTGACCGCTCACAGCCTGTCAGCAGTTTGCTGCGGCGTCGACCTTCAATCACGGAATAGTAACGCTATCGCTCGTCTCCGCATTCTGTGTCGGGTCGTAAATCCAACCCTGCCGAGTCACGTCCAACACAGTAAAAGTGAAAGTACCGGTCAGAGGTGTCAGGAAAGAAAGCGCCGCCTTGCCGTTCGCCACAGTCATGGTCTGCCAGATAGTGACATTCCCGTCCGGCTGCCTCAATTCGAGGACAATTCTGGCCCTGGCTACCGGGCCTCCGCCCGTATCCCAGATACTGACCTTTGTATTGACCTGGTAAAGGTCATCGCTTGGTACATACCTTGGGTCAATACTGGCGATATGCATCGTTGGCAGATTGGGTTCGGGATTCAATTTGCTCACAAAAGCGTCGCTTTGGCCGCCATTGTAAGTGGTATCAAATGCCCCCGGCGTCGTAGGGAAGTTGCTAGACCATGTCTCACCGGCCAGGTAGACCCTACCATTGGCATCCAGCGCCATCATCTTGGGGAAATCAAAGGCGGTCCCCCCCAGATAGGTACTGTACACAAGACTGCTGCCGCTGGCATCTAACCGGCTCAACGCAGCGTCATAATAGCCCCCGTTATGACTCGTGTCATACGCGCCCGGCGTGGTAGGAAAGTCCGATGACATAGGGGTGAAAACAACATAAGCCTCGCCGGCCTGATTCACCTCGATCTTACCACCGTTATCGTCACCTGACCCGCCCAGAAAAGTGCTGTACACCACAACCGCGCCGTCAGCGTCCAGCTTCATAATGAAGCCATCCCCGGCATTACTACCG
>JAYRVN010000192.1:0-6027 GCA_041918535.1 Chloroflexota bacterium | reverse complement strand
TTTGGTGAGATAATCGTCGGCGCCCATCTCCAAACCATAAACGCGATCCACCTCTTGCCCGCGCGCCGTTAACATAATCACCGGTACACCGCCCGTTCGGTCCGCCCGCAATTGGCGCAAAATTTCCAGGCCGTCCACCTCCGGCAACATGAGATCGAGTACAACACGAGCCGGCTTGCGTTCGGCCAGGCTGTGCAGCGCTTCGCGCCCTGTGCGCGCCTGACGCACGCGAAAGCCTTCGCGTTTCAAATAGAGGGTAACCACCTCAACTACAGATGCCTCATCATCCACAACTAAAATCTCGTCCATCCGGCTCCTTTTTGGTGGCGTGATACTTCTCCAGCAACCGACCATGTCGGCAACCAGGGTCAGGTGAATCGGCCGATTCCAATTCCTGGCTGCCCCAATCGCCTTAAGTATATTGGCCCGACAGGGAAAGAGGCGACAGTTAACCGATTTGTAAGGAGTCGGTCTGCCAAACGCAAGAAGGCGGGTCTGGCCCACCTTCTTGTTCAATGCGGAAACGCTGTTACCGATCCTGGCGCGTTTGAGGCAGCCGGTCGGAGTGAAAAGCGCTGCGCTAACCTAACAAACCGGCTTGCGCCACAATGTCGCGCTCCGTAATGAGTTCGTCCTCGGTTGCTGTGAGCTTCTGACGGGCAAAATCGCTCAGGGACAAGTCGGGCACTATATGATAGCTGCCGGCGCCGTCGCTCCACACCGGGAACGAATAGATCAGCCCTTGGGTGATGCCATAACTGCCGTCGGAGGGCACGGCGGCGGAGAACCAGTGACCGTCGGCTGTGCGGCTGTCGAAGCTTCTGACATGGTCAATCGCAGCATTAGCCGCCGACAGAGCAGAGGACTTGCCGCGCGCGTTGATGACGGCTGCGCCACGCTGCTGGACAATCTTAATGAAATCGCCCTGTAACCAGGCGGTATCACCGATGACTTCTTTGGCCGGTCGGCCGCCGATCCGGGCGTTTTCGCTGTCCGGGTATTGAGTGGCGCTATGGTTGCCCCAGATGGTCACATGGCTGACTTCGGTGATGGGGACGCCGGCGCGAATGGCAAGTTGCGCCTGGGCGCGGTTTTGATCCAGGCGTGTGAGGGCTCCAAAGCGATCATGCGGGACTTCGCCGGCGTTGTGCATAGCGATGAGGGCGTTGGTGTTGGCCGGATTGCCCACGACCACAATGCGCACATCATCGGCGGCGCGATTCAAGGCTTTCCCCTGCGAAGTGAAGATGGGGCCATTGCCCAGGAGCAGATCGCCGCGCTCCATGCCCTTGGTGCGTGGTTTGGCGCCGACCAGGATGGCCCAGTTGACGCCGTCAAAGGCCACTTGAGGATCGTCGGTGACGACAACATGGGTCAGGGCCGGGTAGGCGCAGTCTTGCAATTCCATGACAACGCCTTCGAGGGCGCTAAGGGCCTCCGGGATTTCCAACAGGCGCAATTCCACCTGAGTATCAGGGCCAAAGGTGTAGCCGCAAGCGATGAGCGGCAGAATAGAGTAGCCAATCTGACCGGCGCCGCCGGTTACTGCAACTTTTAGTTTTCTAGACATGTTGAAATTCCTCCAAGCATAGACTTCAGCATCAAGCAGGGCAAACCCATCGGGCCGCCGCTGGGGGATGTGTGGGTTGATTCAAGCCCTATTATCCGTCAAGCCGCGGTTATGGGCAATTCAATCCAGGCCAGGTTGACCGGCCCGGGCCGGCCTTTTCTCTAGGGAGTCCACTCTTCGTTGTTGAGATTTACCAGATACCATTGGCCGTTGGCCGGCAACAGGATGAGGCGCAGGCTGTGCCAATCCAGGCCGCCATAAGCGGGGTCGAAGCCGTCGAAATGGTATTCCAGGATGGCGGCATCGGGATAAAGGTCACGGCTATTGTCAATTTCGCTGCCGAAGGAGACGGGCGCGTTGAGGCCGATGCGTTGGGCGCGGAAGTAGTCGTAGCGATAGACGAAGCGTGTGTAGTAATCAGCGAAGCTCAGGTTGATGGGGTTGCCGCTGCCGGCTTCTGAGCCCCAGACGCGCAGGCCAGGGTCGGCGAGCAGGTCTGGTAATTGTTCGGCCGAAAATACCAGGTCCTCTTCCCTGATGTAAGTGTAGGGCGAAAACTTCACGCCCAGTTGCGGGTGCGCATAGCTCGCCAGCGCCGCCATGTCGCGATCGCGCACGGCGAGGAGGATATCCAGAGCGCGGGCCACAACAGACGTTTCGGCCGATCCCACCTGTTCAGCCAGAAAGTCCGCATTCACCCACCCCGTCACCGTCCCGTAGCGCACCGGCGCCCACCATGCTTTGCCGGCCGCCTGCCATTCGCCCAGCACGGAAATGTCGAAGCCGTAGGGAGGGATTGCGCCCACAATGTCATAGGACGCACCCGGCCCGCTGCGCACATTGAGCACGTCGTTGCGTTCGACGCCCACCACCATGTGCAGGTTTATCCCGTCGGAAGAATCACTCGGCTCAACCGTCGGCGAAGGCAGCGGCGGCGGCGCGGCGCTAGGGGTGGTCACGGATTGAGGCGTGGGGGCTAATGGCGCTAATGGCGAGGTGGCGGTTATTGCCGCCACAAGCACCGTCGGCGCGGCCGTCAGCGGCGTCGCCGGTGTGGCGGCAACGGTCGTCGCGCCGGCAAGCCCAAACAAATCGCACGCTGTCAGAGCCAGCAAGCCGGATAGACCCAGCAGCAAATAGGGGATCGGCCGATACCAGGTCGGCCATCGTTTAACCCTGCGTAACATGATGTTTTTCTCCTCCGGGCCGGGTGAGTTGACTCACCCCTGCGCCCGGGTTGGTGAGAACGACCAACTTGACGTCGTTTGGGCCGACTGCGTCTCTCGGCGTTAGCCTTTGAGTTCTAGCCAGTTGCGGCCGACTGCCGCCTCCACCTTGAGCGGGACATCCAGCTTAAAGGCGGTGCTCATCAATTCGACGACCAACGGCTCGACGGCGGCGATTTCACTTTCGGGCAGCTCCAGCAGCAGTTCGTCGTGGACTTGCAAGACCATGCGGGCTTGATAATCGGCCAGCAAGGCGCGATGCAGGTTGACCATGGCGATTTTGATAATGTCGGCGGCGGTTCCCTGGATGGGGTGGTTGACGGCTTCGCGTTCAGCCTGACTGATGCCCTGCGGGTTGCGCGCCCCCTCAGGCGAGAGGAAGATGGGGAAGTATCGCCGTCGGCCGAGCAGGGTTTCCACGTAGCCTTGTCGGCGAGCCAACTCCTTGGCCCCATCCAAATAAGCGCGCACGCCGGGGAAACGGGCGAAATACTCTTTGATGTAATTTTCCGCCTCGCCCAGCGTCAGGCCGGAATCGCGCGACAGTCGAAACGCGCCCATGCCATACATGAGGCCGAAGTTGACGGCTTTGGCGAAGCGGCGTTGCTCGAAGGTCACTTGTTCCACCGGGATGTGATAAACGGCGGCCGCGGTGGTGCGGTGCACATCTTGATCCTGGTGAAAGGCGTCTAGCAACGCCCGGTCTTGACTGACGTGGGCCAGAATGCGCAGCTCGACCTGGGAATAATCGGCCGATAATAATACCCAGCCCGGCCGCGCCACAAACCCCCGCCGAATTTGCCGTCCCGCTTCCGTGCGAATCGGAATGTTTTGTAGATTGGGGGCGCTACTCGCCAGACGGCCCGTCACGGCACCGGTTTGGTTAAAACTGGTGTGAATGCGTCCCGTGACCGGATTGATCATCTGGGGCAGGGCGTCGGTGTAGGTACTCTTGAGTTTGCCCAACTCGCGGTATTCGAGAATCGCCTGGATGATGCCGGAGGTGTCCGCCTCTTGTAAGCTTTCCAGAACGCCGGCGGCGGTGGAATAGAAGCCGCTGCCGGTCTTTTTCAAGCGCTCGTGCGGCAGTTTGAGCTCCTTAAACAACACATCACTGAGTTGTTGGGTGGAGTTGAGGTTGAAGGCGCGGCCGGCGATGGTGTGAATATGGTGTTCCAGGGCCAGCATGCGGGTGTTCAATTCGGCCGATAATTGGCTCAGATACGCCGCGTCAATCCCCACCCCCTGCCGCTCCATATCAGCCAGCACCGGGATCAGCGCCATCTCCAACGCCACCAGTTTCTCCAGCCCCTTCTCGCGCAACTCCTTTTGCAAGGGCTCCACCAGACGCAAGGTCATATCGGCGTCGGCCGCGCCGTAAGCTGCCGCCGTCTCGATATCCACCTCCGCGAACGTCGTTTGCGCCCGACCGCTGCCGATGAGCGTCTCAATAGGCTGCATCTCCACCCCCAGCCGGTGGCGCGCCAAGTCTTTCAGGCCCAAGTGCTTGCTGGCCGGGTCGGTCAACCATTCCCCTAGCAGCGTGTCAAAGGTAATGGGCTGCACGGCGATTCCATAGCGTTGCAAGATGGCGCAATCGAACTTGGCGTTGTGGGCCACCTTGGGGATGGCTGGATTGGTTAGAGCGGGTCGGATAGCGTCCAGGACCTGAGCCAACGGCAGTTGTCCCGGCGCGAGTTGCGGGGCGGAGGCGAAGAGGCTCATCTGGCCGGATGTGCGTTGGGCCTCGTTAGCCAGATGGCCGACGGGAATGTAGTAAGCGTCGGGGGGGTGCACAGCCAGGCAAATGCCTACCAGTTCGGCCGTCAGGCGATCCAGGCCGGTGGTTTCTACATCTAGGGCGATATAACGCGCCTGACTCAAGACCCGGACCAGCTCGGCCAACGCCTGGGGCGTGCGCACCAGGTTGACTTGCGTCGGCCCGACGGAAGCTGGCGGCGGCGTCTCGGGCGCGGCTGTGGGTTGCGTTTCGGCCAGCCGCCGCGTCAGGCTGCGGAACTCCAGGGCCCGAAACAGGTCTAGCACCGCCTGGTGGTCGAATTCCTGCGCCAGGCAGGCGTTCAAATCCAGGCGCACCGGCGCATCGGTGATGATGGCGGCCAGCTTTTGGCTGAGGAAAGCGCTGTCGCGGCCGGCCTCAAGTTTGGCGCGAAACCGCGCGGGGATTTCCTCCAGGTGGTCGTAGATTGATTCCAGGGAGTGGTATTGCTGAAGGAGTTGGACGGAGGTTTTTCGGCCGATTCCCGCCACCCCCGGGATATTATCACTGGTATCCCCCTCCAACGCCTTCCAATCCACAATCTGGCGCGGCGTCAAACCGTATTCGGCTTGCACGGCAGCCGCGTCGTAAATGCGCGGCTCCTGTTGATGGGGGCCGGGCGGCAACTCTACCCGCGTGTTGGCATCCACCAGTTGCAACAGATCGCGGTCGCCGGTGATAATTTGCACCGGCACGCCTAATTCCCCAGCTTGCCGGGCAACCGTGCCCAGAATGTCGTCCGCCTCGTAGCCGTCCAGCTCCAGCACAGGGATGTTGAATGTCGCCACCATTTCACGAATGCGCTCGATCTGCCGTTGCAATTCATCCGGCATGCGGGCGCGTGTACCCTTGTACCCGGCGAAAAGGTCATCGCGGAAGGTGCGCCCCACATCGAAACTGACGGCCAGATATTGCGGCGGGTCGGCGGCCAGGATCAGCTCCAGCAAGGTGCGGGCAAAACCGTAGGTGGCGTTGGTGGGTTCGCCGCTTTTGGTGCTGAAGCCTTCCAGCGGCAAAGCGTAGAACATGCGATAAGCCAGGGCGTGGCCGTCAATCAATACCAGCTTGTTCCCCATGGGCATCTCCTCCGGCCGACCACAGGCCAACCGGCTTTCCTGATAATGATTATAGCATACGGGATGGCAGGCGAGGGCGACCGGGATCAGTATGAACAGGCTGTCAGTGTCAGGTCAGTCGCTTCGACGGGAATTGCGCCTTAGGCTGACACAGCCGGGCGGAGGAGTTGGCGCAGGGTGTGGAATTCGCGGCCGCCCAGGGCGACATAGAGGCCCAGATAGACGAGCGCGCCCGCGCCGGCAGCCAACGGCAGGTAGAGCCAATCGCTGAGGGGCAGTTGACGCAGGCCCCAGATGACCTGACTCATGGCGTGCGTGGCGAGGAGGTTTCGGCCGAATCCCCGCGCCGACTCCCTTTCTCCCAGATCGCCCAAC
>JAYRVN010000191.1:0-14342 GCA_041918535.1 Chloroflexota bacterium | reverse complement strand
TACGCCTCAATCACCGCCGCATCCGACGGGTAGAAATGGAACTCCAACCCCTCCAACTGAGCCTCACGTTGTCGGTCATGGGGATTCAAGGTCAGGCGCACAAACCCCTGGCGTTGCCAATCGTTGCCGCGCACCACCGCCAACGGCCCGGTCCCCACCGGCGCGCGATTGAGCGCCTGTTCGGGCAACTCCGCCCCGGTCACCCCGGCCAGAAGATGCGCCGGCATAATGCCGCGCGTGGTGGCCTCCAGAAAAGGCGCGTATGGCTCGCTCAGGCCGAAGGTCAGCGTATCGTCGTCTACCGCTGTGATAGTCACCGATTGCCACAAAGCTCGCAACCGGGCCTCCACCGGCAACGTGTCATCTTGCAACAAGCTATAGGTCGCCACCACATCCCTGGCGGTAAACGGCTCCCCATCATGCCAGCGCACATCATTGCGCAATTCAAATTGAATCGTCCGGCCATCTTCCGCCACCGACCAGGAGCGCGCCAGGGCGGGAACGAGTTGGCCCGTCTGATCATAGGCGGTCAGGCCGTCATAGATGAGATTAACCAGCTCCCGATCAACGGGGTTGGGATCACTCAGCAAGGGATTGGGATAGCGCGGCGCGCCGACGACCCCTTCAACCAGAATCCCGCCGGCTACCGGGCGTTTTTCCACACAGAAGCCCGACGCCACCTCTTCCCCATCGCCGGGGGAAAAAACGGGCCGGGCTGCCAGGATGGACAGGGTCAGGCTCAGCCCGGCCAGGGCCAGGAGAACCTGCCAGCGCATATCCAGTTTCATGCCGATTACACCGGCCGGCCGCACGCGCTGCCGAGCCGACGACGCCGACCGCCTAACCGTTACCTAAAACCAGGACGGCGGCGATAGTAACGAGGAAAAAGGTGATGGATGTATAGATAGTCAGGCGGTGCATGGTAGCCTCCACGCCTCGCCGGGTGGAGCCGCCACCGGATGAATCCGACGCGCCGCCCAGAAAACCGCCCAACTCGGAGCCTTTGGCCTGGAGAATGACCAGCGTAACCAATACGGCCGACAGGACAATCTCGACCACACTCAATGCTTGTGCCATATCACACCTCTTCCTAGTAGAATTCGCCACGCAAGCAGGGCGTTGTCCGTCAGTCAGCCGACGCCATGCCGCTTCGATTGTTACCACATGCCGCCGCTGGGTGACTGTAGCCGATGTTTGCCCTTTGCCGAACAAGGGGTTAATCTGACCAGCAGCAAGGGTTAGATTATAGCAAGGCGAGGAACACCCGGCGAATCATTAAAAACTCTGGGGGACTCCTTTAAGCAAATGCCAAATCATTGCCCGACTTAGCGCGTGTGGTAAACTAATTGCTACCCGGCGCAAAGAGATCGACCAGGTTAGCGTTGAGCCGGCGCGGTCGAGATGGGCCGGCGCAGCAAGGTCGGGTGACGTTATGTCCTGGTTACCGGCGTTCGAGTTCTCCTGTGATTGAAATCCACCGCCTCACCAAACGTTTTTACACGGTTGTCGCCCTCAACCAAGTCTCGCTGTCTATTCAGCGCGGTGAAGTATTGGGCATCTTAGGGCCAAACGGAGCCGGCAAGACCACGCTGTTCAAAGTCATCGCCGGTTTGCTCAACCCAGACGCCGGCAGCGTAAAACCGACAACCGGCGGTTGGCCGGTGATGGCCTATAAGCCGGATCGGTTGATCTTCCCGAATGAATTACGGGTTGAGCAATATTTGACCACGCTGGCGGGCTTGTGCAACCTGGCAGCTCGTCAAACTCGACGGGTGGTGGCGGAGAATCTGGAGCGTGTGGGGCTAAGTGATTCGGCCGAAAAACCCATCAAGGAGTTGTCCAAAGGGATGCGTCAACGCCTGGGCCTGGCGCAAATACTTTTGGGCAATCCGGAGCTATTGCTGCTCGACGAACCATCCAACGGGCTCGATCCTTCCGGCCAATTGGAAGTGCAGGCGCTAATCCATTCCTTGCAAGCCGAAGGACGCACGATTGTGCTCAGTTCACACCAACTGGGTGAAGTAACGGCTGTCTGCCATGAGATTGTCATCGTGAATCACGGAGAGATTCGCTATCAAGACACCATTGAACACGCGTTAGCCTTGCGCCCCACCATCACCATTGAGGTAGATAAACCCCTTGACCCCTTGCAAGAGCAACTCATCAGCCTGCATCCGCAAATCCAGATTGACGGGGCCACCCTGGAATTACCCGAAGACGCCATCCAGGTACGGCGGGAAGTCCTCCTCTTGCTTCTGGAGACCGGCTACGACATCCACTTTCTCAACCAGATGCGTACCAGTTTATCCGACATCTACGCTCGAGTCGTGAAATGAGCCAACGCATTTTCACTCTCACTGGCTATCTCTTCCGCCGTCTGGCCTTTTCCCTGACCGGGTTGCTATATGTGCTGGCGGCTCTGGCTTATTGGCGCGTTTTCTTTTCCCCCACGGAAGGACGGACACCGGAAGCGGATCTCTTCATCCTGATGATCGGTCTGTTCGGCCTGGCATTGACGTTCCTGGTGACGCTGAGTGTGGCAAACCGGGCTAACCACGCCGCCGGTTATCCTATCCTGGTGCGATTGCCCAGCCGAGTAGAATATCTGATCGCCGTGATGTCGGCTTCCTTGCTCTTTGCGCTGTTGTTGCAGGCAGTGATGGCGTTGGTGGTGCTGGCGCAACCCGACGGCCCGGATGTATCTTTCGGGCGCTTGTTAGAAGTGCCGCCGATATGGCTTTCGGCCGATATTTTTGTCTCTGTTCTAGCCCTACACGCCACCGACCTCGTGATGAAAAACTGGTCGCGGGTGCAGATTTACGGCATCCTGGCCGGCCTGCTTTTCAGCCAAAGCGTCAGCGCCGGCACACTCAATTGGGTAGCCGCTCGCCTGCGCCGTCTCGGCAATGTCTACTTCGTCGCCGGACGCGATGAACTCGGCGACAGGCTGCACAATATCGCCTCCTGGCTGTCCGTCAACGGCGTTATCTTCCTCAAGAACACCCTGGGGCTGGTCTTTTGGCCCTTCACCGCCATCTCCGACGCCGTCAAAGCCGGCGCCTTCACCAATGCCCAGGCCTTCGCGCCCACCATTCTACTCCTCTACGCCACCATCCTCTTCATGCTGGCGGCCGATCTTTTCGCCACAAAAGATTTGCATCTGGTAGAATAAGTCAACCTATCCATCCGGCTGCTCTGCGCCTTCAAGTTGCTCACGCCGAGGCGCGGCCGGCCCGCTCATCGGCGCGTTCGCGGCATAATTGCGCCCAATGGAACCTATCACAGGGAGGAAATACATGTCACAACTCAGCCTGCAAGCTATTACGGAACGTCTGCGCGACGACGCAGCTTTCCATGATTGCCTAGCCGCCCAGGCGCCGGCCGCCCTCGGCGTGCTGAAATGCCTGGAAGGCTACTGCCTGACCCAGGAGGAGCTCACCACCTTGCTGGTCTTGCTTGACGCGAAATGGGAACCTA
This sequence comes from Chloroflexota bacterium, assembly GCA_041918535.1. Classification (GTDB taxonomy): domain Bacteria; phylum Chloroflexota; class Anaerolineae; order Promineifilales; family Promineifilaceae; genus DAOTXO01. The sequence goes on along the minus strand of JAYRVN010000191.1, from coordinate 10,865 downwards.
ACCCGCCGCGCTATACGGCAAAGGGAAGCTACACCCAGAGCCGGCAGACGCTCTGACCCTAGGCTCTCTCCAGGAGGCAATCATGGCTATCACCGGTCAACAAATCGTCTTTCAACAAATCTCCCAGGCCAGCGCGACGGTTCAACAAGCGATTCGGGAAAACCCGGCTAAAACGCTGCCCAAATATATTCCGGCATTCAATTATCTAACTCTCGCCGAGCAAGAAGCGGTGATCAGCGCCATCCTGTCCGGCTGGCAACCCAATGGCGGCTGGCGACCGGTCACGGATTGACGCCCGGCATTCGGGCCGGGCAAAATTCTTGTAACCGACCTCAAGCGCGGTCAAGGGATGGCGCGCCGGCCGCCCAGGCTAATGCCACCAGACCTGACGCGCGCTGCGTCGGGTCTTCGGCCGACGCCAGGGCGGCGCCGGCAGCGCGCGCGCAACGCAGGCGATCCAGGTGGCGCGCGTGTTTTTGGGCAGATTGCCAGCTTGCCTCGAAATAGTGGCGTTGCAGCTCACCGGGGGGCGAGTTCTCCGCCAAAGCCAGATAAAGCAACGGCAAAAAGGCCGGACAGCCATGTTCTTCCAACACTTGCCGAATGCCCTCCTGCCAAAATCGGGCGGCCACAGCCGGGCGCTGTTCGGCTTGCGCGACCAGGCCTTGAATGTAGGCGAGGGCCGGCTGCCACCAGGCTAATTGGGCCTGCCGGCTAATCGGCTCGGTCAGGTCGAGCCAATGGTGCGCGTTCCGGTAGTCGCCTTCTCCCCAAGCAATCCAGGCCAGCCCTAACCATAGGCGCAACTGCTCCTCGCCGTAGCTCTCCGGGCGCGCGGCGATCAGCCGCCGGGCGCGCTCCAGGCAGTCGGCCGCGCCGCGCCAGTCGGCCAGCGCACAATAATATTCCAGGGCGAAAAGCAGATAAACCTCCACCAGATAATACTCGTCGTCGGTGGCAGCCAGAAGGCTAATGGCTTCGCCAAAGGCGGCTTGGGCCGCATTCAACTGACCCAGAGCGGCCAAAACGCTGCCTTTGTTGCCGAGGATGCCGGCAAAGGCGGCGCGGCTGGTGTTAGCCGCTAGCGCTAGCGCCTCATCCAATGTGGTTAAGGCTGCGGCATATTGTCCAATCATACGTTGGATTAAGGCCACGTTGTTCAGGCTTTCCGCTATAGCGAAGGGGGTGCTGTAGCGGCGCGCCAGCGCTGCACTGCGTTGGAGAGCATGGAGCGCGCCATCCAGATCGGATTGCAGATATTGAATATAGGCGATGGTATCCAGGATACTCACCAGTTGCCGGTCTGCGCCCGTTGCCAGACAGATGCGTTCCCCCTGGCGCAGTTGCGCCAGAGCGCGGTCGGCTTGCCCCAAGGCTCCAGCCGCATAACCTGACCAGCGGTAGGCCATGGCTTGCCAGCGTGGGGCTAACTGTTCGCCGGATTGCGCCAGCAGGTCATCGGCGATTCTTTGCGCTTCTGCATAGCGGGCCTGGCGGATGAGCAGTTCGGCCAGGCGCAGCTCGGAGGCGGCGCGCCGTTCGTGATCTTCATGCGTCTTTGCCAATCGGACGGCTTCTTGCAAGCCAGCTTGAGCCTGGGCGAAGTAGCCCATGTGCATGAGGGCGTGCCCGCGCATCAGATGAATGTCCGCCAAGGCGACCCAGTCAGGAGAGGGCTGAAGGGCAGGCAGTTGCGCCAGGGCGATGTCATACAGCCGAATGGCTTCCCGATTGGCGTAAAGGGCATAGGCATCCTGACCGGCGGCGGCGGCGTAGTGAAAGGCTTCCTGGGGAGCATCCGCCTGGCTATAGTGATAGGCCAGGGTGGCATAGTGGGGCTGCAAATGGGGCGCGTGGCGACGGGCCAACGAGGCGGCAACGACGGCATGAATTTGGCGACGTTGGCGGAAGGGCAGGCTTTGGTAGGCGGCGTCGCGCATAAGGGCGTGGCGAAATAGGTAGGCGGGAGCTGTTTCACCGGAGATTGGCTCCAGAATTTCGGCCGAAACCAACTCCGCCAACCACCCTTGCCATTGCTTCTCATCCTCCAGACCCGGCATTTCCGCCAGGGTCGGCCCGTCGAACTGCTCACCTATGACTGCCGCCAACTGCAACAGCCGCCGGCTGGCCGCCGGCAACCGATCGAGCCGGGCCAATAACAGACCGGAAACGGAATCCGGCAAGAGAGTCGGCGTAAAGCGGTCGCTATGAAAAACGCTATACCCCGCTTCTTCCACCAGCGCGCCCGTCTCACGCATCACACGCACCGCTTCCTCCAGAAAGAATGGATTGAGGCGGGTGTCGTGATTCAGGCGGAAATAGTCTACCAACTCCGGCGGAATCTGCATCGTCTTGAGCAGACGTTGGAGCCCCAGGCGCGCCTGCTCCGGCTGCCAATTCTCCAAAGGGATCAGCCGGGTGGCGACGGATTGGAAGGCAGACAGCGGTGCTTGGGTATCGCGACTGCTCAACAACAATCCCAGGGGTTGATGCGCCAGTCGGTCGGCCAAGTAATCCACCAGCGCCAGGCTGGCTTCGTCTGCCAGGTGGACATCTTCTAAGACGATCAGCAGCGGGCGCTGGTCAGCCAGGGCCATCAGGCAGCGGCGAACGTGCTCGAAGAACCGGGCCTGGCGTTCCTGACTGCTCAGCTCGGCCAGATGGGGCGATAGAGGCAACGGCAAGCCGAATAGATCGCGCCACAAACTGATTTCGGCCGAAAATTCCGCCCCATAGTTCTGCAAAGTCCGCTGCACCGCCTGCACTTGCTGGTCCGGCGTCATATCGGCGCGCAAGCCGAATTGCGCCTGCCAGATTTGCAGCCAGGGGCCAAACGGCGTTTGTGAAAGGTGCGGCTGACAAGCGCCGACAAAACCCGTGCCCCCCCCTTCCAGCCAATAAGCCACACCCATAGCCAGCAAGTGGGATTTGCCCACACCCGCCGGCCCCGTCACGACCGTCAGGTTCCCTTCCAGATTGAGTGTGCTATCCAGGCGCGCGCTCAAAACGGCCAACTCCGCCTCACGGGCAATCAGCGGCCGGTTAAAACGCCGGAAGCGCGCCGTCAGCGAGGCCGTGCCTAGATGTTCGCGCAGCGCGTGGCACACCGGCACCAGACCGCTTTTGCCTTTCAACCTGGCAGCCGGCAACACGTCGAATTCAAATTCGGGCTGGAGCCGATTGGCGCTATAGCTGTCGAGCCAAACCTCATCGGGCCGACATGCCTGACTCAAACGCGCCGCCAGATTCACGATGTCGCCGACAATGGTGTATTCGCGGCGCGTCTCGGCGCCAAGCGGTCCGGCAAAGACGTTGCCCAGGCAAAAGCCGATACGCTGGCCGGTGATAAAAGGGGGTCTGTCTCGCTGCATAGCCAGGGCGCAGCGTAACGCCTGTTCGGGCGAGTGCGGCGCGACGGGCGCGCCAAAGATGATGTGGAGTTGGTTACCTTTATCGCCGGTAAGGATGCGATTCACGCGCCCGGTTTCAGGCGCATAGCGGGCCACCATGTCGCAGGCCCAGAGGTAATAGGTCTGTAATTGCCGGCCGCCGGTCGGGCCGGTGAGGTGGATGCCGTCGAACTGGACAAACAGGTTGGTGACCGGGCGATGTTCGGCAATGATCGGCAAGGATTCGGCCGATAATCGCTCCACTAGCGCCGGCGGCATGAACAAACGGCCCAGATCCACCACACGCGCCCAGGCCGCCTCCTCATAGGCCGACCAATCCACGATCGGCCGGCCCTCCCCGTTATCCCCATTCGCCGCGTCATCGCGCGTCGCCGACCGCCCCTCAGTCGCCTTCAACTGGCGGCGGTAAGTAGCGCTGGCAGCAATTTGGCCGGGCGCAGCCCGTTTTTCGGCCGCCGTGGCTTGCTCCACGCCAGGGCCGGCCAGGACAAACTCCATCCCATGCTCGGCATCGCCGACAATCAACTCCAAACAGTCGCCATAGCCCAAGCCTATTTTCACGCTCAAGCCAAAGACATCCCGCTTGCCCGGTAGACGGTTGACCCTGACCTGACTGTAATGGCGCGCCATCAAACGTTGCAACTCGGCGGCGCATACGGCGGCGCGCGCGGCCGCGGTCATATCCTCTTCGGCAAAATGCACCAGCATGGCGTCGCCATAGAAGTGGCTGACACTGCCCCCGGCCCGGTGAATGACCGCGATCATGCCGTCAAAGAGTTGACGCAGCAGGCGGTTCAGCTCTTCCGCGCCGCGTGGGCCGTCTGTCGCCAGCTCTTCCGCCAAGCGGGTGAAGCCGGAGACATCGGCGAATAAGACAGCTCCTTTCAGCCACTGCGACCGGCCGGGCGGCGGCAAAGCGTCGCGCAAAATTGCCGCGACCACACTGGTCGGCAAATAGGCGGCAATTTGCTGCGCCTGGGGCAAGAGAACGGGCCGGGCAGGATGATTGGTCACGGAGCGAGTCAATTATCGGCCGATTGACGGCCATCTAGCGCCGACCGGCACTAAACGCCTGACGCTAACCGGCCCGACTCTCAGGCCTCTTCATCGGAGTCGTCGGCCTGGGGAAAAAACCGGTGGTTGAGGTAGTTCAACAAAACAGTTTGTTCCTCCACTGCCACTCCCAGCGCGAAAAGGACATGCTGGGTCTTCCCATATTGAAAGGCGAGCGCCGGGTAGCGTTCGTGTCGGTAGAATAGCGCGATGTGGCGCATATCGTAGGCGTCGGTATTGCCGAAGAGTGAAACCGGCCGGCGGATGACCAGGACACTCGGGTGGATGAACAGAATCTCGCGGCCGGCGAGGTAAAATTGCCACCAACGTAACACAAATCGGCCGATCACCCATCCCCATACGATCAGCCAAACAAGAATCAGGCCGCGCCAACCCACCCGATAAGCAGTGGAAACCGTATCAGGCAAAGGGGGATTGAACAAATAGGCCACGAATAATCCCAACCCCACCACCCAGACGACTACCAAAGCCGTATAGGCCAGCAGCGGCAGCCATTGCCGTTTCAAGGGCAAAACGATCTTCAGGCGTTCTGCGTTTTCATCCCACTGCAATTGTGTATTTATCGGCTGCATACTCCATCCTCAGGCCAACTAGCCACTCACCGGGGACGCTTTGCCACAAAAGAATTATTCCGGCAATCCTACACCACCGATTTTACTGTATCGCCCTGCTGAAAGCACACCGGCCCCAAATGTGCCGCTTAAACCCCGTTTCAGTATAATCACCCCTTATGATGCCAGAACTTGCTTTGGGTGACATCGTGCGCTTACGCAAGCCTCACCCTTGCGGCGGCTATGCTTGGGAGGTTGTGCGTTTAGGCGTAGATATTGGCCTGGTATGTCAGACGTGTCGGCATCGCATCTTGTTGCCACGCGGCGAATTCAACAAACGCTTGAAGAGCATTCTCAAAAAAGCGAACTCAGACGCCACGCCCAAACAGTCCGGCCAATAGCGCGCCCGGCATGGCGTTTCAACCTCGTTCAAAGTCACGGCTTATCATCCCACCCCACCTGGAATAATCCTTTATGGAAATCTGGTTAGCGCGCCTCTATGGGCTGCTAGTTGCCGGTCTGTCTGTGTATGGGTTTTTCGGCTTGCTGACATTTTGGCTATTTTGGCGGCATCGTCATGAGACTTTCCCGTGTCCCGGCTTGCCGGCCGCCGAATGGCCTGCCGTCACCGTGCAATTGCCGATCTATAACGAGCAGTATGTGGTTAAACGGCTGATTGAGGCTGCCGCAGCTCTGGATTATCCGCTTGACCGTCTGCAGATTCAGGTGATTGACGACTCTACCGATGACACGGCAGACCTGGCAGCCGAGATTGTGGCGTGCTATCGAGCGCGGGGTTGGGACATCCAACATATTCGCCGCGACAATCGGCAGGGATATAAGGCCGGGGCGCTGGCGGCAGCTATGTCGCAGGTGAAAGGGGAGTTCATCGCCTTTTTTGATGCGGATTTTGAGCCGCCGTCCGATTTTTTGCGGCGCACGCTGCCCCATTTCCATGATCAGCCGAGGCTTGGCGTTGTGCAGGCGCGGTGGGAACATCTCAATTCGGCCGAATCCGCCCTCACCGCCGCCCAAGCCATCGCCCTGGATAAACATTTCGCCATGGAACAAGTCGTGCGCCACCGGGCCGACCTTTTCCCCAAGTTCAACGGCTCGGCCGGCGTCTGGCGACGGACTTGCCTGGAGGAGTCCGGCGGCTGGCACGACGACACCTTGTGTGAAGATTTATGCCTGAGCATACGCGCGGCGCTAGATGGCTGGCGTTTTCTCTTCTTGAATGATGTGACGGCTCCGGCCGAAATTCCCAGCACCATCGCCGGCTTCAAGAGCCAACAAGCGCGCTGGGCTACCGGCGTTTTGCAATGCCTGGTCAAATATTTCCGACCGATCTTGTTCAGCCGGCAACATCGTCTGGCCGCCCGACTCTATGCCCTAGTGTCCATGTCCGTTTACCTGACCTACCTCTTCGCGTTAGCCCTTTTACTCATCCAAATTCCCATCTTGTGGTTGGATGTTCACCTCTCTTCCCGCCTGGCCGTCTTGAGCATCGCCGGTTTCGGCCAACCCCTGCTCTTTGTCGCCTCACAAAAAGTCCTCTACCCTGATTGGAAGCAACGGCTGCGCTACTTTCCCATCGCCGTCATTCTCGGCATGGGGATCGCCCCCAATCAAAGCCGGGCGTTATTGCGCCTATTGGGCCGCTACCTGCGCCGCGCCACCCAAACCATACCCTTTGTGCGCACGCCCAAAGGGCAACCAAACACAACTTACCGGCAACCCTTCGACTGGATCATCGTCGGTGAAGCCGGTCTGGCGCTTTATGCCGTGGCGGGCATCGTCCTGGCTATCAGCCTCGGCCATTACTCCTCCCTGGTTTTACTCAGCCTTGCCGCCGCCGGCCTGGGCTATGTCGCCTGGCTCGGCTTCCGTGAGCAACGATAAACGCCAGTTCAATCGTCTCGATACAATCGCATAATATTTACGATGATAGCAATTATATTAATATTCGTGCAATTTTCTTATTGACAATTCGATAGATATGAATTATTATATGCGTAGATGCAAAAAATATGGTCGCGGTAAAATTTTTTGTCGCGCCGGCAACTGGTCATCCGAGGAATTATGAATCCGGTTCTGGGACAATGCCCCATCTGTCATGCACAGTTGGAAATCGTCAAGCTGTATTGCCGTCATTGTGACACCACCATCGAAGGCCATTTTGCCTTAGGCGGCTTTTTTCAACTGTCGCCGGAACAACTGGCCTTTGTGGAGTTGTTTGTGCGCTCCGAAGGCAAGATCAATCGTGTGTGCCAGGAACTAGGGCTGTCTTATCCGGCGGTACGCGCCCGCCTGGAGGATGTGATCGCCTCGATGGGGTATGAAGTGAGCCATGTGGAGAGGGCGGAATTGATGACAGAGGAAGACCGGCGCGAGATTTTGGCTCAGGTGGCGGCCGGTGAATTATCGGCCGATGAAGCCATCACTTTACTAAAAACTGTCTAAGCCTACGGCCACAGTCAACCCTGCCGGGTACGCCTGAAGCCGTTCTCAGGAGTTGAACATGTCTGATACACGTCACGCTATTTTGGAACAACTCGCTCGCGGCGCTATTGGCGTCGAAGAAGCCGCCGCCCAGCTCAATCTGCTGCGCACAAGCCCATTGGCCCCACCCGCGCCCGAGCCGCCGGCCCCGCCACAGGCGCCGCCACAGGCGCCGCCGATAGACAAGTCCACGGCAGAGGAGCTAAAATCGGCCGAATCTGAACCGGCGGCGACGCCTACCCCCGACGCCGTCCCGGAATCGCCGGCTAAACCGCGCCGCCTGCGGATTCAAATCACGGATCGTCTATCTGAACAGCGCCGGGTCAATATCAGCTTACCCTTAGGTCTGATTCGCCTGGGTTTGCAGTTGGGCGAACAATGGCAACCGCGTCTACAGGGCATGTCGTGGTCAGACCTGCGAGCTGCCCTTGAGGACGAAAGCGGCGTACTCATGGATGTGGACGACGAACATCAACGCGTAGAAATTCGGATTGAATGAGCCGGTTCGCCTTATTTCAGCCCAAGGAGCAAAAACATGTCCCAAAAAAGCATTGAACTAAAAGAAGGGTTGCCGCTGATAATTCATTGTCAGGGCGATTTGTCGTTGCGCGGCGCGCCTGAATCCATCTTGTGGGTGCGCGGCGATGAGATCGCGCTACAAGAAACGCCGGCCGGGCTGAGTTTGACCGGCGAGGGTGACTTGGTGGTGAGTGTGCCGCGACGCACCCCCATTATCCTGGCGCAACAATCGGGTGATGTTAGCCTGGTTGGTCTGGCCGGAACTATTCAGGGCGGCGAGGTCGCCGGTGGTCTCTCGCTGGTTGATTTGGCCGGGCCGGTTACGCTAGAGGTAGTGCGCGGCGACATGGCGGTGCGCACACTGGGCGCGCCTTTAAGTGTGCGCGAAGTCAATGGCGATGTGAGCATTCGGGGGGCGCAGGCCATCACCTTCGGGACAATTCACGGAGATTTGAGCGCCCGCGCGATTGACGGCGCGGCAACAATCGGGCCGGTGATGGGGGACGCGAGTTTGCGCGGCGTTCAGGGAGATTTGACCATTGAGCAGGTACACGGGGATTGTGCGCTGGCGGATTTGCGCGGGCTGAATGCGGTTTCGGTGGCTGATGATATCCGGCTGAGCGGCAGTCTGGCGGCGGGGAAGCATATATTTTCGGCCGAATCCAGCATCACCCTCAACTGGCCCATTGACGCCCCCCTCAACCTCACCGCTACCGCCCCCCGTATCATCAACCGGCTTGATTTACTCGAAACAGCCTCGTCCGGCGACACTTTGACCGGACGACTCGGCCAGGGCAACGTTTTCGTCACTCTCATCGCCCGTGACCGTATTGCCCTCAAACCAGAGAAACCCGAAGCCGCCCGGGGCATAGAGTTCGGTTTTGAATCGAGCATGGCCGGCCTGGGCGAAATAATCACCACCGAGATTAATGCCCGCCTTGCCGAGCTAACCACGCGCCTCGGCCCTGAACTCAGCACGCACGCCGAAGAACGGGCAGAACGCATCGCCGATCGCGTTCAGCGCGCCATGGACAAAGCCATGCGCAAGATGGATCTCACCCTGCAACGCGCCGAACGTCAGCGCAGCCGCCACACGCCGCCCATCCCGCCGCGCCCCCCGGTTCCACCCACGCCGCCAACCCCGCCCAAAGCGGATACAACCCAAGAGCAATTCGCCATTCTCAAAATGCTGCAAGAGGGTAAAATTAGCGTTGAAGAAGCCAACAAACTGCTCGACACCCTTTCCTAAACGGTAAGGAGTGGGTAACAACCGGTCGTCACCCACTCCTGCCAACACCTTACAGCATGCGCGGCGAAGTACGTGTACAGGGACTCACCAAAATCTATCTGTCCAAACAGCGGCGCGGCCTATTCCAGGCTACTCTCAAAGAAATCCCGGCGCTCAAAGGCGTCCATCTAACCATTCGGCCGGGCGAAATCTTTGGCCTGCTGGGTCCAAACGGCGCGGGCAAAACCACCCTGATCAAATGCCTGACCACCCTCTTGCTGCCCACAGCGGGGGACGCCTGGGTCAATGGATTTCAGCTTGGCCGCGACGACAACGCAATTCGCGCCACAGTGGGTTGCATGCTCATGGGCGAGCGTGGCCTGTACTGGAAATTGACCGGACGGGAAAACCTCGAATTCTTCGGCGCGTTGTACCACTTAGACCGCGCCGCCCGCCGACGTCGCGCTGACGCGATCATCCAAGAACTTGAGTTGGGCGACATTGCCGACCGCGCCGTGGAAACTTATTCCAGCGGCCAAAAGATGAAACTGGCCTTCGGCAAGGCGCTCGTCAATGACGCCCCCATTCTCATTCTGGACGAACCCACCAACACTCTGGACGTGCCCTCCGCTCGCGAGCTACGGGCCATTGTCAGACGACTCAATCATGACCACGGTAAAACCGTCATCTACACCACCCATATCATGTCAGAGGCGGAGACTCTGTGTGAACGGGTGGCTATCATTGACCGGGGGGAGTTGATTGCGCTGGGCAGCGTGGCTGAACTGAAACACACCCTGGAGCGCGATGCCGTCATCCGCTTTGATGGCGTCATTTCCGGCGCCGCCGGCCAGGCCGTCACACGCCTGCCGGGCGTAAGCCACGCCGCCCTGACCTCTGTTGACGGCTATCAGCGCCTCACCGTGATGACAGCTCAACCGGCCGACATTTTAACCCAATTGATCGCCACGCTGACGTCGCATGGCGCCACATTGAATCGCATTGAACCGGAGGAAATTACCCTGGAAGATGTATTCATCGCCAAGACAGGGCGCACCCTGGCGGAGGACACTTCCATCAAATGATGTTGTAATTTCAGCTTGATTGGCTACTGGCACTGCGAGGCCGGGGTCAACCTGCCGATACCCATGACCCGCGCGACCCATCTCTATCAACCGCCCACCCTGCGGCAAAAGGCGTCGGCCGCTTTGGCCGAGCTGCGTTTGCGCTTGATCAATATCTCCCGCTATCCCGGTCAACTGGTTTTGGAAATCATCATCCCCATCGTTTTTGCGGCCATGCCGATATTGTTAGGGCGAGCTTCCGCCGGGGCAGATGCCGGACTCGTTTTTGAGCGAAACACCGGGACAACCAACTATGTCGCTTACCTGCTGATCGGCGCCAATGTGTTTACTCTGGTAGCCAACGCCTTCTGGCATATCGCCTACTGGATGCGCTTTGAGCAGGAGACGGGGACGCTCGAAGCCGTCTATCTGACTCCCACCTCCAGTCTCACACTAGCGGCGGGGGTGGCGCTGTATAGCATCGGGCGCGGCCTGACTTCCGGCTTGCTGGCCTATT
>JAYRVN010000190.1:0-1998 GCA_041918535.1 Chloroflexota bacterium | reverse complement strand
GCCCCAAATCCCTTGAGGATTCATGGCATTGAGGGGTTCGCACAGAACGCGCATGATCAGCCCAACATTCAGAAAGATATATGTGGCCCAACCAAACTTCTCATTGCCGCGCGGCTTGGCGCGTGTGACGATGGGAAACATCCAGAAGATGACGCCAATGATCATTTGGGTCACCCAGCCGACCATGATCAGGTGGAAAAATGATGGCGAGAGGTAGGATAGCCAATTGGGGATCTGGACGACGGCGCCCATCGCCAGGCCAATGCCCAACAACATGGCCGCGGCCAGATAGATAAAAGCGGATTTGATGTGCCAGCGAGTTAGGGGGGGCATTAAAATTCCTCAGGCGGTATTCTACGACCTGATCCCGGTTCCGGCCAATTATGAAATTTTATTGCTGCCGCGCATGAGCGAGACGGAAGCAATCCCCAAGGCTTTCTATGCGCCTTAAACTTCTAGCGAAGCATGAGCAACTGCATGACTACCGGGGTTTCGGCGATCACCGTGTGGGGTAATTTAGGAGTCATGCGCACCCAGGCGCCGGCTTCGACCATAAACTCGTCTTCGCCCAGCTTAAGGCGAGCGCGGCCGCTCAAAAAATAGAGGATTGCGGGATAAGCAGAGGTGTGTTCCGAAAGTTCTTCGCCGGCGGCGAAACTGAAGAGGATAGCGCTCAGGCGTTCGTCCTTATAGAACGTGCGGCTCAGGATGGAGTCCTCGGGCACAGCCGGCGCCAAATCATGCAGATTGGGGAAGAAACTATATGGCTCGTTCATGGGTTAGTTCTTGATCGAACCGCGGCTATCCCGGATCGCGGCCAGCAATTCGTCGGCAAATTGTTCCGGCACCAACCCATGGATGATCGCGGCATCACTGATAGAATAGAAAGGAGCGACGGCACACCCGACGCAAGCCATGGCATGATTGTGGAACACCTCGGCCGTTCGGGGCCAACGCTCCAGCACATCGGTGATCATCATGTTGCCCAGTTCCTGATTTGTGGGCAGGATGTCCTGACTCATCACACACCTTGGCACATTTTCGACTATCTAAGCGAGTGTCACTAAATTGGCAGGTTGGCAACCGAGCGATCTGGTTAAGAATTCTCCCGGTTGCCAACCTGCCTCTGGTTTTCGTTGATCCTACTCGTGCAGAGTACGGACGTAAGCAATGATGTCGAGGATTTGCGCGTCCGTCAGGGCCGGGTTACCGCCCTTGGGAGGCATATCCACGCCGGTGGTATTCGCCGGGTCGCTGATCGGCCGGCCGGTCTTGATGAAATCCAGCAACTGCTGGTCATCGACCGTCAACAGGAACTCACTGGTCGTGAAGGGCTTGCCCAATCCGGTGACACCAACGCCGCCCGGACCATGGCAGGCGATGCACACGGAATCGAATTGCGCCTTGCCGGCAACCGGATCGCCCTTGGGGGCCTCGGTCGCCGCAGGAGCCGTCGTGGCCGCCGGGGCGGATGGGGCAGAGCCGCCACCGCCGCAGGCCGCCAGAGCCAGACTCATCACCAGCATGGCCAGCACGGCCAAAACAGTAAACTTACGCATCATCTCTTGAATCTCTCCTCAAATAAAATGGTTTTTCAAAGCAATCTCAACGGATTGCAACCCTAAACAATACCGTAGCAGGGGCGCATCGGCCAAGTGGCGGCCGCTAATCGTCGCCCATCGGCATCCCGTCATGGCTATCCTGGCTCTGGCCATCCATGCTCTCGCCACCCATGCCACCGCCATGACCGCCGCCCATCTTGATCTCCAGGTGGCCCGAGGCCAGCTGTTTCATGATCTCATCGAACTTCAGGATCATCGCGCCATCCTGGTCGAAAGCCAGCGCCTGGGCGTCATCCTCGTGGAGCACCGACGCTATGCCCGTTCCCATCGGCGTGTGGATGCCCGCGTTGAGGACAATCCAGGCGTCCTCAAGTCGCATCCATTCGGCCGTATGCATATCCCGCGCCCAGGCGGAGGCGATCTCCTCCGGGTTGTG
>JAYRVN010000189.1:0-4600 GCA_041918535.1 Chloroflexota bacterium | reverse complement strand
GGCGGATCAATCATGCCGATCAGGCCCACGAAGATCAAATCCTGTTCCAGCGTCGGCAAGCTCACCTCGGTCGGTTCTTCTACAAAAAAGCGCATGGACAACCCCAAGATGCGCAGACCCTGGCTGGCCATGCGGTCATGCGTCTCTTGAATCCGTTGTTGCCACGTCTCGTCAATGGGTTCCGCGTGATCGCGCACCCAGACACGCGGCGTGAGGCGCATCAGCACATCATAAGCCCCTTTGGTAAACAGAACATACCGATAGCCGCCCTGGTCAATCAGGCCGATAGAATCGGGGTCCACGGCCAGGATACCTTCGCGGGTCACTTGATGGACGGTAGTCATCAACTTCCGCTCAGACGAGAACGGAACTTCAGACAGGCGCGGGAACCACACTTCTAGCTCTTGCTTGTTGAGATGGCGGCTTAAGGCCGCGATGAGCAAGGCCGCCTCGGTCGGGTCGCCAACCGTCTCATATTTTTCCGGCGTCTCTGGATTGACCTGTAGGATGGCGTCGTTACACAAGGCGGCCCCCACCAGCATCAGATGTAGCGTGGTGAGATCAGCCTCCGCTTCTCCCTCCGCCATTTCAAAGATCGGCACACCTTTTTGTTCATAACCGGTCAGCACCAGTTGATGATGGGCAATGTCTAAAACCTGCACTGTCATCTGATTTTGGGTGAGTGTGCCGGTCTTGTCTGAGCAAATCGTCGTCACCGAGCCGAGCGTCTCCACAGCCGGCAATTTGCGAATGAGCGCGTTGCGTTCCAACATGCGGCGAGCGCCCAGAGCCAGCGCAATCGTCACCACAGCCGGCAACCCTTCCGGGACGGCAGCCACCGCCATCGCCACCCCGATCAAGAAAAGGTTAGCCGGGTCTTCCCCACGCAACAACCCTAAACCAAACACAACCGCAACAATCGCCAGAGCAACCCAGGCCAACGTCTTGCCGAGTTGCGCCATGCGCAGTTGGAGCGGCGTGTCCTCGGCTTCCACCCCCTGAATCAGTTCGGCAATCCGTCCCAGTTCTGTGTCCATGCCGGTGGCGACAACGACGGCCTGGGCATGCCCGTAGGTGGCGGATGTGCCGAGGTAGAGCATATTCCGCCGGTCGCCCAGGCTGATATGGTCGCCGCTGAGCGCCTCAATGTGTTTGGTTACCGGTTCAGATTCACCGGTGAGGGAGGCTTCTTGGACGCGCAAGTTGGCGATTTTGGTGAGTCGCGCATCGGCCGAAATGGCATCCCCAGCTTCGACCAAGATAATGTCGCCGGGCACCAATTCGCGCGAGGGCAATGTTTGTACCTTGCCGTCGCGTCTCACTCTGGCGTTAGGCGCCGCCATCTTGCGCAACGCGGCAATGGCTTGTTCGGCGCGATACTCCTGCACAAAGCCCAGAACGGCATTGATCACCACAATCGCCAGAATTACCCCGGCATCCAGCCCTTCACCTAACCAGGCCGAGGCAACGGCCGCCACGATTAGGACGAGCACCATCACTTCCCGAAACTGGCCCAGGAACATGCGCCACGGGCTTATCTTGGCGCTCTCCGTCAGTTCGTTCCAACCATAGCGTTCGCGGCGCGCCTGGGCTTCTGCTGTGGACAAGCCATGCGTGGCGTCCACTACCTGATGTTCCAGGGCGGCGGAAACGGTTTCCAGGTACCAGGCTCGAATAGGTTCCTCAGAGGACATGGTCAATCTCCTGCGGGGTAGGTTAAGTTGTCAGCAGGGACGCTGCCGGGGGCTAAGACCGAGGGCGGCCTATAGCTCCAGCACGGCTTTCAGCACGCCCTCTTCCAGGGAGAATTGAAAGCCCAGGTGTTCGGCGACGCGTCGCATCCCGACATTGTCGCGTAACATGAAGGCAATGATGCGGCTCAGACCTTCGTCGCGCCCTATCTGGATGAGCCGGCGCAGCAATTCTGTGCCCAGGCCCTGGCGGTGATAGGCATCGGCGATGAGCATGGCAAATTCGCCTTCGTCGGTGTTGTGCAATTTGCTTAAACGGCCGGCTGCGATGATTTCAATTTCGCCAGTGGCCGGATTGTCATAGGTGACGACGAGGGCCATTTCGCGGTCGTAGTCGACGTGGCACATGCGGATGAGCCGTTCATGGGCCACGCGCTGACTGAGTTTGAGGCTTTGGAAGTAGCGCAGGTAGACGCTCTGCTCGGAGAGTTGGGCGTGAAACTTAACCAGCAGGGGTTCGTCTACAGGGCGAATCGTCCGAATCTTTACCGGTAAGCCCCCCTTGGTCGCCGCGGTCTGCTCATACTGCACCGGGTAGGGGCGGATAGCCAGGCGGGGCAGTTGTTCGGATAGCGTATCCGATGGGTAGAGAATGATACGGGCGTCGAGGGCGGAGAGAATTTCGGCCGAAATCACCAGCGGATTAATATCAATCTCCTTAATCCACGGCTGTTCAGCCACCAGATAACTGAATTGAACCGTCAAACTCTCTAACGCCGTCAAATTTACCGGTGGACGACCGCGTACCCCTAGCAAAGCCCGATGGATTTTCGTGCGTTCCATCATCCGCCGCGCCAGGGTTGAAGTCAACGGCGGCAAACCCAACGCCTGATCCTGAAACACTTCCACCAGTGAGCCGCCGGCGCCAAACAAAACTACCGGCCCAAATTGCTGGTCGGGGCTGCTGCCCAGGATTAACTCATACGCGTCGCCGGTGTCCACCATCGGTTGCACCGTCACGCCCTGGAAATGTTCAGGGCCGCGACGCTCGCTAACCGCTTGTTGAATCGCCGCGTAAGCTGCGCGCACGGCGTCGGCATGGGCCAGATTAAGGCGCACGCCGCCGACATCCACCTTGTGCGTGATGGTCTCGGAATTGAGTTTGAGGACGACCGGATAACCCATCGCCTCAGCCTCGGCGACTGCCGCATCGGCCGAATGGGCCAGGCGCGTCGGCGTGGTCGGAATCTTATAGGCGGCCAAGACCTGTTTGGACTCATACTCGGTGAGCAAGGTACGACCGCTGGCGCGCACGTGCGCCAGAATAGCCGCGACCAAAGGCCGGTCGGGCGTGGCCTCCGGTGGCAAGTAGGGCGTTTCATACAAACTGTGCAGATTGGCGCTGTAGCGCCACATATAGCCGAACATGCGCGCCGCTATGTCGGGGTAGGCAAACGTGGGGATGCCGGCTTGATTAAGAATGGCCTCCCCGGCAGCCACATCGGCGCCGCCCATCCAACTGGCGAGAACCGGTTTGCCGTGGGTCAAATCCGGCCCGGCCCGACGGAGATTCTCGGCTGTTTGAGTGGGGTCGGTCATGGCCTGGGGCGAGAGCACAACCAGCAAGCCGTGACTGTTCGGGTCTTGGGAGACAATTTCGACCGCTTTGGTGTAGGTGTCGGGGCTGGCATCGCCGAGGATGTCAATGGGGTTATTGTGGCTCCAGTGGGGTGGCAGGAGGGTGTTCAGGGCGGACAGGGATTCGGCCGATAATTCCGCCAGGCCGCCGCCGCTGGCTATCAACGCATCCGTTGCCAGGACCCCCGGTCCGCCCGCATTTGTCACAATCGTCAACATGGGGCCGCCAGGCCGAGGTTGCTTGGCCAAAACTTCCGCCATGGCAAAAAGGTCGGCAATAGTCTCCACCCGCAACACGCCGCAACGCCGGAAAGCCGCTGCCAACACCTCATCGCTGCCCGTCAAGGAGCCGGTGTGCGACGCCGCCGCCTTGGCTGCCGCCTGCGTCTTGCCGGGCTTAATCACGATGATCGGCTTGGTCAACGCCACTTCGCGCGCCGCCGACATAAAAGCGCGGGCGTTACCGATGGTTTCCATGTAAATGACAATACTGCGGGTGTTAGGATCATCGCCCAGGTAATAGATGAGATCGCCCCAACTCACATCTAACATCGAGCCGATAGATACAAACGCGCTAAACCCCACATTTTGGGCGTAGCTCCAATCGAGGATGGCAGTGCACAACGCCCCGCTCTGGCTAACAAAACCCACGCTGCCCGGCCGGGCAATGCCTCTGGCAAAGGTAGCGTTGAGGCCCGTCAACGGACTCATCACGCCCAGGCAGTTGGGGCCAATAATACGCATCTTGCCCCGTCGCGCTTCCGCCAGAATCTGTTGCTCCAACAACGCGCCTGGTTCTCCAATCTCTTTGAACCCGGCCGAAATGACAATGGCGGCGCGTACCCCGGCTTCTACACATTCACCGATCACGCCCGGCACCAATTCGGCTTTGGTGACAATCACCGCCAGGTCAATCGGCTCAGGCACATCTTTGATTTGGGGATAAGCACGAATTCCCAGGACGTTGTGGCGGGTGGGGTTGACGGGGTAGACCGTGCCGCCAAATGTATTGGTGATGAGGTTCCACAAAACAGTGCGCCCGACGCTGCCGGGTCTTTCCGTTGCGCCGATGACAGCCACAGAATTCGGCCGAAACATCTCATCCAACGGCCGCCGTTCATAACGCAAATAATCATGCGCTGAGCCAACCACCCGCGTTCCCATACTTGCCCTCTTTCCTTGTTGCCGCCACAGCTTTGGTGGAGATTTTCCCACTATTGCCGGACAATGCCAAACCTTCGCCGATGTTACACAATTTGGCTTTGCCTGGC
>JAYRVN010000188.1:0-14445 GCA_041918535.1 Chloroflexota bacterium | reverse complement strand
GATTACGATGGCGACGGCGACCTGGATTTCTATTTTTCCAACGCGGGGCCAATGACGTTACTACAAAACCAGGGTGACGGCACGTTTGTGAATATGGCGGAATCGGCCGGGGTCATGGCGGCTGAAAGTGTGGGTTGGGGCGCCGTGGCGTTCGACTACGATAACGATGGCTGGTCGGATTTGTATCTGGCGGTGTTGGAGACAACGGCGGGCGAGCCTGGGGCTGATCAACTCTTTCACAATCAGGGAGATGGGACGTTTGTGGCGGCGGCAGAGAGCGGCGTGGATCGTTTCGGCCGAACCATGGGCGTGGCGACCGCCGATTACAATCGGGATGGCTGGGTGGACCTCGTCATCGGCAATCACGATGACGGCTATCACCTCTATCGCAACATCGGCGCGGCGCAATCTGATCAGCATTGGCTCAGTTTAGAGCTAAGAGGGGCCGGGCCGGTCAACCGGGATGCCGTTGGCGCGCGTGTGTTTTTGACCACGCCGGACGGTCGTCGCCAGATGCAAGAGGTCATTTGCGGTTCCAGTTTGGGAGCAGGCAATGCTCTGGCGCTGCATTTTGGCCTGGGTTCGGCCGAAAAAGCTCAATCCGTTGACGTTCTCTGGCCAGACGGTACGCAATTGCACATGCACGACCTGGCCGGCGACCGGGAATACATCCTCGTCTACACTCCGCCGGCCGACAACGCAACTATTGGCCGCTGGATCGCCCCTAGCGCCCTGGGCCTGGCGGTGGCAATCGGCATCGGTGGCTGGCTATGGGTCAAGCGACGCCGGGGTCAGAATTCACCGGTTGCGCCGACAGCGCCTGAGGTTGACTGATGGAAGAAATGGTCTTTGGCACATTGGGCACGTTGGAACAACGTCTGGCCCGGCACAACCGGCAACACACAGGCGTGTGGCACAATCACATGGTCGCGCCAAACCCGCCGCGGCCAGGCCAAACAGCGCGGTTGAGTGTGTGGGTCAATCTGCCTTATCCGATCCGCCGAGTCATCTGCCGGCTGCAAGCGCCGACACCAGGGGAGATTGAACTGCAGCCGACCGACAGCCGTTGGGATGGGCTGGGATGGAGCTATTATCAGGTATGGGAGGCGGATTTGCCGGCCCAACCGGCGGGGACAGTGGTGCGCTATCGCGTGGAGGCAGAGAGTTGGGATGGGCAAGAGGCGGTTTCGGCCGATAATGACGCCACCTTCGCCTATCGCGTCGAAGAACCGGCCTTACCCGATTGGACGCGCTCCGCCGTCATCTATCAGATTTTGCCCGACCGCTTTCACCCCGGCCCTGGCCGCCAGTGGCCGGCGTTAGACGACCTGAACGCCATTCATGGCGGCACACTCAACGGCATCACGGATCGGCTCGATTACCTGGCCGATCTCGGCATCAACTGCCTGTGGCTCAACCCGTTTTTCCCCGACGATACCCATCACGGCTACCATGCCAGCGATTATTTCAGCGTTAATCCGCGGCTGGGCACATCGGCCGATTTGCATGCCCTGGTACGCGCCGCCCATGCGCGTGGCATACGCCTGCTGCTGGATTTTGTCGCCAACCATTGGGGCAGCGGGCATCCCACCTTCCAGGCCGCCCGGACCGATCCCGCCGGGGATTATGTCAACTGGTACAATTTCCGCATCTGGCCGGACGATTATGAGACCTTTTTCGGCGTGGCTGACCTGCCTAAAGTTAACGTGGATTACGGCCCGGCGCGCGACTATTTGTTGCGCTCGGCGCGCTATTGGCTGACAGAGTACGAGTTTGACGGCTTTCGACTCGATTATGCTGTCGGCCCCAGCCACGATTTCTGGACGGATTTTCGGGCAGCGGTGAAGGAGGCGCGCCCCGACGCCTGGATTTTTGGCGAGGTCGTGGAGGGGCCGGATGCGCAAATGAGCTATTTCGGCCGATTCGATGGCTGTCTCGATTTTCTGCTGGCCCAGGCCTTGCGGCGACTCTTCGGCCTCAACACCCTCTCCTTGCCCGCCTTCGACGCCCTGCTCACCCAACACGAAGCCTACTTCCCGTCCACCTTCAGCCGCCCCAGCTTCCTCGACAACCACGACATGAACCGCTTCTTATACCTGGCCGGCGGCGATGTGCGCAAGCTTAAGCTGGCCGCGTTGTGCCAGTTTAGCCTGAGCGGCCCGCCGATCATTTACTACGGCACGGAAATCGGCCTCGGCCAACGGCGCGACCGCCGCGACCCCGCCAGTTTCGGCATGGCCGAAGCGCGCCTGCCCATGCTATGGGAAGATGGACGCGACTTGGAGTTGTGTCAGTTCTATCGGCGGCTGATCCATTTTCGCCGGGCGCACCCGGCGCTTTGGCAAGGCGCGCGCCAGACGGCGCATCTCGACGCGGCGGCAGGCACGTATGCTTACACGCGCCACGCGCCCGGAGATAGTGTGGTGATAGGGTTTAATCTGAGCCCAGAGCCGCGCCGCTTCACCGCCGCCGGGCAAGCCTTTGATCTGGAACCCTGGTCAGGCGATATGGCCGTGGGCTGACAAACCTCATCCAGCCTGACGCCGTTTGACGACTTTCATCATCAACGGGCCGCGAATACCGAGCGGAAAGACGAAATGCAGCGGGGCGATGTAATTTTCGGCCGAATGCAACGACACGCGCTGCAACAAGGTCCCCAGAACGAGCTGCGCCTCCATGATGGCAAAATTCATGCCGATACAGTTGCGCGGCCCGGCCCCAAAGGCCAGATAAGCCCGCTTGGCTAGACGCGCCTGCTCTGGCTGTTCAAAACGCTCTGGATAAAACAGTTGCGGCTTTTCCCAAAAATCGGGATGACGCTGAATGTTATATGTCGCCAGGATCACCGGTTCCCCGCGCTCTACCGTAAAGTTCCCGATTTGGGTCGCTTCCATCGTTTCACGTAACAGCAGCCACCCAGGCGGGTATAGACGGGTTGTCTCCTGGATAATCCATTCCATATACTGCAACTTGGGCAAATCCTCCAGCGTTGGCAAGCGTCCGCCCAACACCTGATCCAGTTCAGCCTGTAGGCGCGCCGCCACATGCGGATTCTGCGCGATATGGTAAAGGGCAAAAGAAAGCGTCATGCCCGACGATTCATGCCCGGCAAAGAAGAAAGTGCGCACCTCGTCCACCAATTGCTCATCCGTCATCGCTTCGCCGGTATCCTCATAGCGCGCGTCCATCAGCAATTGCATAAAGTCATGCGGGTTCTCCCCGCTGCGCCGCCGGGCGTGGATAAGATCGCGCACAATGCGGTTGGCGTCCCAACGCGCTTGCCAGTAGCGCAAGTTCATCGGCGTGGGCACAAAAAGCGGCGGCGTGATGGGGTTCTCTACACGATAGGGGATATATTCACCGCCAAAGGTAAGGGCGCGACTGAGCCGTCGGCCTTCGGGCGTGCGCAAAAGGTCAATGCTGAAAAGGGTTCGGCCGATTACATTCAGTGTCGTATCCAACATAGCGCGTTTGACATCCACCCACTCCCCCGTCTTTGCCGGCTTTGACCAGGCCGCTAACACCCTTTCCGCCTCCGCCGTAATTGCCTCGGCAAATTGCGCCAGATTCTTGCGGTGGAAAGTGGGCTGCATCAAAGCCCGCTGCCTGCGCCAATAATCCCCCTCGGCCGTAAACAGATTTAGCCCCGCCACCTGGCGCACAATATCATAGAAAAACGGCAGCGGATGGTATACCTTCACATCCTGCCGCAAGATGTCGCGGGCGATCTCCGGGTGGTTGACCATCACCGGCTTGAGCGGGCCAAACCGTACCCTCACCGCCTCCGGATAACGGGCCAGCAAATTATTCAGCAGACCGGCAGGATCGCGCCGGAACTCCGGCACGATTCCCCAAAGAAAATGACCGGATTCATACGGCATGGACGATGGAGATACGGTTGCGCCAGGTAAAACAGTCATGACAACCTCCAGAGAAGTGGGGTCAAAAAGCGTAGCCGGAGCCCTGCCGGCAGGGCTGCGCAACCCAAGCAGGATTCCCGTCTCAAACGCCACTTGCCAGCCAACTGTTGTCAGTTTACCTAAGACGACCCGCCCCTGTCAATGGCTTGCGCCAAGCCGGGGGCCGGCAAAGTGTTATTTGCGCCAATCCGACCAGGTTAGCCCTTGACCGCGCTGCTGGTAACGCTCTCCACGAAGAAGCGCTGGCCCAGGATGAACACAATCAGCGGCGGCAAAATGGAAATCGCCGCGCCGGCCAACACCAAATTGGGCGTATCCGCCGCGCGACCACGCAGCACATTCAGCGCCAGGGTGAGCACGTGATTCTTCTCGTTGCCGGTGTTGATCACCACCAACGGCCAGAAAAAGCTATTCCAGGCGTATAGGAAGGTAAACGTGGCCTGAGTCGCCAGCGCCGGCACACTGGCCGGGATAAAAATGCGCCACAGGATTTGCCAGCGTGTGGCCCCGTCCATCAACGCCGCCTCCTCGACCTCTTTGGGCACAGTAATGAAGAATTGGCGCATCAAGAATGTGCCGTAGGCCGTGAATATCCAGGGAATGATGAGAGCCGCCAGCCGGTCTACCCAACCGATCAACACCATGAGCTGATACAATGGGATGATCAGCATGACAAACGGGATCATAATCGTGCCCAGATAGAGGACGAACAAAGAATCTCGGCCGGGAAAGTTAAGGCGGGCAAAGGCGTAGCCGCCCACAACGGAGGTGGTTAATTGCCCGACGACCACCAGGATGGTCACCAGCGCGGTATTGGTCAGAGCGCGGCCCATGTTGTTGAGTTGAATCACGCGCTGATAGTTCTCCACATGGGCGGTGAGATGCTCAACGGGCGTGCTCAGGCGGACGTTTTGCATGGTGGTTTGAGAGGGATCATTCGGGTCAACGAATCGGCCGAATGTCGTTTGTTCCAGCAAAATCATCGGGATAATCCGACCGTCTACCTCCACATCAAACAACCCCTTCTTCTCACCATCCACCATCACCGACTGTTGCTGAATCAGGCCGCCTGTTGGCGCCACCTCTTTCACCGGCCGCGTTACCGGATTCGCCAGGTCAGTGGGATCGGCATAGGTCCCCACACGGATATTGCTCTCCGCCAGCGCATACGGTTTCTCCTGCCCATCCACCGTCACATAGTATAACGGCAGCGGCTCTGCATAGCCGGCTACCTGCGCCGTCACCGGCTCCCGCGGCAACATACGCGGCGGATAACGGAAAGTATCGCTCGGTATCTTCAACGATGTAAACAGCATGAACAGGAAAGGAAAAAGCATAACTAAGGCAAACAACGTCAGGATGAGATAAATCACCCCGTTCTGCACATAACGGTTCAGCCGATGGCTCTTAATCATCCATTGCCTCCCTGTAAACCTCAGGCTTCATAGACGCCGCGGGAACGCTGACCGCGGAACTGGAGCAACGTTACCCCAAAAATGACGATGAACAAAACCCAGGCTATCGCCGAAGCGTACCCTTGCTTGAAATATTGAAAACCGTTCTGATATAGATAAACCACCAACGTCAGCGTCGAGTTGTTCGGTCCGCCCACCGGGTTGGTCAGGATATAAACTTCCTCGAAGACTTGTAGCGCGCGAATCGTCGTTGTGGTCACCACAAAGAAAGTCGTTGGCGCCAACATCGGAATTGTGACATTGCGGAATTGCGCCCACTTGCCCGCCCCATCCACCGTCGCCGCTTCATACAAAACCGAAGGGATATTCTGTAACCCGGCCAGAAAAAGCACCGTGCTGAAACCAATCGTTTGCCAGGCCGCCAGGATGATGATCGCCAATAAGGCCGTGCGGCTCTCCGAAAGCCAGCGTATCTGGGGGTCCGCCAAACTCGTCCCGAACAATTGGTTAGTCAAATTCACAACCTGTAGAATGCCGTAGTTGATGAAGCCGACTGTGGCGTTATACAACCATTGCCACACCAGGGAAATGCCGACAATCGCGGCGATGCTGGGCAAGAAGTACACTGCGCGGAAGAACTTGATGCCGGGTAGTTTAGTGTTCAGCAAGTTTGCCAACATGAGGGCTATGACCACGCTCAGCGGCACCGCCACCAGGGTGAACATCACGGTGTTACGCAGTGAGAGCCAGAACAACTTATCGGCTGCCCCGATAACATAACTGCGCCCGGCCAACGTAAAGCGGGCCAGCTCGTTAAAAACGGTCAAATCCATCACTTCGGCAGCGCGTTGAGTCGGCGAAGAGAGTTGAGCAATGTCGAGGTGAAAAATCCGGCTGTAGTTGCCCAGGCCGATCCAGTTGCGTGTGCCAAAAGCATCCCAGTCGGTGAAGCTGACGTATAGGGAAAGAACCAGCGGCCCGGCGAAGAAGAGCAAAAAACCGAGCAGGTTGGGTGAAAGAAAGAGATAGCCGTTCAGCATAGCTTCGTGGCGCGTCTGGGCCTGCAAAGCGCGGGCGCTAGGCTCGCGCCAGATCAGCCAGAACATGCCCCCAAAGAGCAACACACCCAACGCTAACGCCAGGGGCAACGGGTGCGCTAATTGGCGCACAAAAGCGAGTACGCCTGGTATGACGCCCACAGCCAACAAAGCGAGGAGGCCCCCAACGAGCATGATCCCGCGTCCCAGGCGCCGAAAGCGCTGTTCCATGGAATAGGTATCGAAGCGATCGCCGAAAGCGCCCACCAGGTAACCTAGAAAGACCAGAAACAAAAAGGGCAGACCGCGACCGATGGTGTTAGCCAAGCTATCTATGCCGACGAACACTCCCGTCACCTGAGCCAGACCTAAGATAAAGGCCACTAAGCCTAGATAGTCAACCACCAACGATAATGTGCGACCGCGGTGTTGACGCCGATGGATGAACCAGGCCGCAAGCGCGCTGCCGCCGGCGGCCAGGATCAGCAAACTGCCGGCCAATGGGCGCAACCACCGAACAGACAGATCGATCTGGGTGGCAAACAGAAACGCCCCCACCAGACTGACCACAGTGAGTAAGACATGCCAACCGACGGCCAGGTTCAACCACCTCCGCTGGTCAGACGAATTGGCTGGAGAGACAGGCATCACCGTCATCGTCATACCTCCACACATTAGACGAGGGACACGGCTTCTTAACAAAGCCGTGTCCCATCATTCTATCTCAAGCCATCCGACGCGTTTACCGGTTGAAGGCCTTGTTCGCCTCGCTGCACACAGTCGCGGCGAAATCCTCCGGCGTGATGGAACCGGTCATGAGGGCTTGCACTTTGGCATCCATGACAGGCACATATTCCGGCCAGCTACCGGCCCACAGCGGACCTTCCGTGGCCGGTTTGTCATTCAAACCGTTGAGAAAGGCCTGGTTGTTGGCGGGCGGCGTGAAAGTAAGGAAAGCGTCTAAGGCGGCCTGGCTGACGCGGCTGGGGATGTTTGTGCCCAGCGCGGAAATCTCAGCCTGCGTCTCAGCCGTGGTCAGGGCTTGCACCAATTTCCAGGCTTCAGCCGGGTGGGCTGTCTTGGCATTGATGGCGTATGTGCCCCAGAAGAGCCAGTTGCCGGCGCTGCCGGACGGGCCTTTAGGCAGTTCGACCACATCCCAATTGAAGGTGACGGTGCGAATGCCGGGTGTGGCCCAACGTCCGTTTTGGAACAGAGCCACTTTACCGGCGCGGAACGGGCCTTCGCTATCCTCGCCGTAAGGTACCGCCACATCGTATTCCCGATAGAGGCCGGCTTGGAACTTCAGGCCGTCGAGTGAGGCGGCCGAGTCGAGATTGCAGGCCGTGCGGTCAGCGTTGAAGAAGCCGCCGCCGGCTGCATTCATCCAAACGCCATAGGGGCCCCACCAGGCGTTAGCGCCATAGCCAAAGATGTCGGAACCGAGGCCGCGCACAGCTTGAGCCACCTTCAGGAAGTTCTCCCAATTCCATTCACCAGCGGCGGCCAATTCACGCGGGTCGGGCGCGCCGGCTTCCTGGATGAGGTCCAGGTTGAGGTAAAGGGCGAAGGTGGAGACGTCGCGAGGCAGACCCCACAACGCGCCGCTATCGGCGCCGGAAGCGCCAGTTTCGGGGTTGTAGGTCAGGTGAAACATGGGGCCAGGGTAAAAATCGTTGACGTTGAAGCCTTCGGTCGCGGCGGCCAGGTCAGCAAAGTTGAGGATCAGGCCGCGCGTGGCGAAGTCCGCCACATCCGTGCCGGGAATCCAGAAAACATCGGGGGCGGTGCCGGCACCGATTTCAGTTTTCAGGACATCCTGGTAGGAGGCGGTCTCGCTGCCGCCAGGCTCATAAACGAGGGTGATGCCTTCGAGCTGAGCGTCTAACTTTTGACTGACGCTATTATAGACATTGGCTTCTTCCTGGTTGTCGGGGCGTGTCCGCCAACGCAGGGTCACTTCCATGGCGGGTTCACCGGCGGTGGGTTCGCTGGTAGCTGCTTCACCGGCGGTCGGCTCATTATCCGTCGCGCCGCTGCCGCAAGCGACAAGGAATAAGCCCAGGGCTAAGATCAATCCAAACAGCCAAAACTTTTTCCAGTTCACGTTTCTTTCCTCCCAGAAGTAGGTATTTTGATGCAACATTAGGGTAATCAGTATAGGTGTAGAATCGTTGAGGTCAGTCAATCACCTCCAGGCGGGTGGGATGGGATTTTCGGCCGAAAATGTTGCCGATTGCCTGATAACTAATTCACCCGGCAATTGCAGGTGCTGACGCGGCGCAGTCGGTTGTTTGAGCGCCTGAATCAGGAATCGGGCGGCTGCGCGACCAATCGCTTGAAAATCCTGGCGCACAGTCGTTAGCGGCGGCTCGTAATAAGCCACCAAAGGAATATCATCCACGCCGACCACCGACAATTGGCTCGGCAAGGACAAACCGGTCGCGCGAGCTGCGTGCAAAATGCCCAGCGCCATTTGGTCGTTTTGAGCAAAAATAGCGGTCGGCAATCTGCCGGTGTTCAAGAAACGCTCAAAGGCAGCGCAGCCGGAAGGGGCCAGCCAGTCGCCGGCGGCAATCCATTCCGGCCGGGGTGAAAGACCTGCCGCCTGCAGGGTTTGCTCAAAACCCAGACTGCGGTCTTGGGCGCAATCTTCGGTCAGGGGACCGGTGACCATGCCGATGGCGCGATGTCCCAGGCTCAATAAATGCTCCGTCGCCAGGCGCGCCGCGCCGACATCATCCAGCGCCACCGAATTGGCGGCCTCTGCGCGCGGACGCGCGCCGGCAAAGACCGTGGGAAAATCAGGCGGCAAGAGGGTGTGACGCGCGTCGGCGTAGGGATTGATCACCATCAGGCCTTCGGTTTGGCGACTGGTGACGAATTGGCTGACTAGGGCAGCGAAAGTCTCGACATCGGCGGCGGAAGCCGAGAGCAAAAAATAGCCCTGCTGTCGCGCTTCGGCTTGCGCGCCTTCAATGAGACTGGCAAAGGTGTAGTCGGTCAGGTTAGGGGACAAACAAGCCAGGGCGCCGGTGCGTCCCCAGGCCATGAAACGGGCAATGGCATTGGGGGCGTAACCCAAATCAGCGATGACAGCTTCGACGCGGGCGCGTGTGGGAGAACTTACCAGGGGGCTATGATTGATGACGCGTGAAACGGTCTGGTGGGAAACACCGGCGCGGGCGGCAACATCACGAATGGTGATGCGGGGGTGAGACAAGGGTTGCTCCTCGGCAATATGTTACCGGTCACACATCTACCTTAGAAGGTAATGCAGAAGCGGCATTTTGTCAAGAGGCGGAGCAAAATTGGGGGATTCGGCCGATAATTTTCTCTTTCTACCCGGCCATCTCACCACCCCACACCCGCACCGGAATCCCATTCAACACCGCATTGCCGGACAACGAATCCACCCAGTCGGCATCCGTCAGGTCATTCAGGCTCACACCCGGCTGCGCCTGCGCCACCGCCAGCCCTACCCCCGGCCGCCCATGCCCCCAGCCGTGCGGCAGGCTGACCACACCCGGCATGATCGCCTCCGTCACTTCTAACGGCAGCGCGACCTGACCGGTACGCGAGGCCACCTGCACACGTTGTCCCGAAGCCAGGCCGCGCACGGCGGCATCGGTTGGGTGCATCAGCAAAGTACAACGCGGCTGGCCCCGCATCAGGCGCGGGCTGTTGTGCATCCAGGAGTTGTTACTACGTAGCTCGCGTCGGCCGATTAGTTGCAAGTCGTAACCCTCGGATAGCGCCGGCTCGTTCCAGAAAGTCGCCTCTACCCGAGCCAAATCCGCCAGGAAAGGCGGCGGAGCGGCCGCAATGCGTTTGTCGGGCGTGAACAGACGCTCCGGCAGACGCGGCTGTAAGGGGCCAAGGTCTACGCCATGCGGCTCTGCCTGCAACCGGGCCAACGACAACCCCTGTCGGCCATACGGGCCGGTCTGCAAACCGAAATCCAGGGCTTGCTCCGGCGTCAATCGGTTCATCGGCTGATCGGGATCGAACGCGCCCAGACGCCGCGCCAGTTCCCGGAAAATCTCCCAGTCGTGGCGCATCCCGTCGGCCGGAGCGAACAAGGGCGGCGAATACTTGGCTGAGTTGCGCACCGCTAACACATGGAAAACGAGATCGTAATGAGCTGTTTCCAGGCCGGTAGTGGGGGGCAGGATGAGATGGGCGTGGCGCGAGGTTTCGTTGCGGTAAATGTCAATGGACAGCATGAATTCCAGGCCGGCCAGGGCTTGATCCAGGGCGACGCCGTTGAGCGTGGAAAGGACGGGATTGCCGCCTAAGGTCACCAGGGCGCGGATTTGACCGTCGCCGGGCGTGGTGATTTCTTCAGCCAGGACGGCTACGGGCAACTCACCGGCGAATTCCGGCAGACCGCGCACACGGCTATGGAATCGGCCGAAATTGCCCGCCCGTCGCTCATCCACAATATCAATCGCCGGCGTCGTCAACATCACCCCGCCCGGCCGATCCAGATTGCCTGTGAGCAGATTAACCAAATTGATCAACCAGTGGCACAACCCGCCGAACGCCTGCGTGGACACACCCATACGCCCATAGCACATCGCCGACGGCGCAGCCGCTATTTCCCGCGCCAATCGCCGCAACGTCGTCGCTTCCAGTCCGGTATAAGCAGCCACGCGCTCCGGCGCATACGGCGCCGCCGCCGCCCGCGCCAGGTCCAGGCCGGCCGTGAAATCCGCCAATCGGCCCGGTCGGGCCAACTCTTCGTCAAATAAGGTGTGCACAAGCCCCAACAAAAACAGCACGTCGCTGCCCGGTCGAATGAAAAAATGCTCGTCCGCCAGGCGCGCCGTGGCCGTGCGCCGGGGATCAAGCACCACAATCTTCCCCCCACGCGCCTGCAACGCCTTCAGCCGCCGCTCAATTCCCCCCGCCGTCATCAGGCTGCCATTCGACACCAGCGGATTGGCCCCCAGGATCAAGCCATAATCGCTGCGATCCACGTCCGGAATCGGCAAGACCAATTGATGGCCGAACATATGGCGCGCCGCCAAATGTTGCGGCAACTGGTCTACCGAGGTGGCTGAGAACCGATTCGTTGTACGCAGCGCCCGCAGCAACGTGCCGTTAAAAAGCTGGCTGCCCAGGCTATGGACGTTGGGATTACCCAAATAAACGCCGACAGCGTTTGGCCCATAGCGCGCCTGAATATCCCGCAGCCGCGTCGCCGCCTCGTCAAAAGCCTCCTCCCAACCCACCGTTTCCCACCCATCCGGCCCGCGCCGCAACGGTTGGCGCAAACGGTC
The DNA here is from genome assembly GCA_041918535.1 of Chloroflexota bacterium. Taxonomy (GTDB): domain Bacteria; phylum Chloroflexota; class Anaerolineae; order Promineifilales; family Promineifilaceae; genus DAOTXO01. The sequence continues at coordinate 2,788 of JAYRVN010000188.1, read as the reverse complement.
GGGGTCGTCATGGATGTCGGGCAGGGCCAGAGCCTTGGGGCAGATGTGTCCCTGACTGAACGGGTCGGCTTCATCGCCGCGAATGGCGGTGATACGGTCGCCTTCCAGCGTGATAGCCAGGCCGCACATGGCCTCGCACAAATGGCAAGTCCGGTAATGGATGCGTACGTCGGCAGACATAAGAGAACCTCACTAGATCGCCGTGATTGCCAAAGAGCCGGGGAAACCCGCTTGGATGGCTTTGATCGCCGGCGCGAATTTGCTCGCTCCGACTTCCATCTACTTGCCTCAAACGAACACCCGGTAACAAAGCATTGGGGGGGGGCAGACAACCGCCATAGGGTGGAGTAGATTGTCCAGTTACCCGGGCTGCTTGCTCTTTGACTGATTGACCATATCAATAACGGCAAGAATCACCCCGATGCCCAACAGGCTGTAGCCGATGAGCCGGTTATCGCCAAAGAAAAGCCCGGCCAGCATAAATCCAAAAGCTAAACCGGCTAATGGGCTAAGCCGGCTTTCTCTCCTGTTCTGGCCGAGAAAGAAAACAAGAAGGGCGACGACAGCCAAGACGACGATAAATAGGGCAATGTAAGCGCTCATGTGCAATCCTCCAGCCTTACTCTACTGTTTTATCCTCTCAAGCGACAGGTTTCATGAGAGTCCAGCCCAAGAGTGCCCGGCAACTGCGCCTAATATGTCCGTGACCCGCGTGATTTGCTACGTCAGTGAGGGCGTGTCAGGGGATTCTGCCGCGATCTTATAGCCGAGCTATTGGGCAAAGTACCGCCGAACCTTCGCCGCGATCTGACGATCCGTCATCTTGTCCACTGTTTCCACACCAACAATGCGTTCACCCAAGTTGCTGCCTTCAAGACGAGCTTTCAGCTCGTTTTTTGCCTCCCCAGGGCCAAATATCAGGATAGACTCTGCCTCACGAATGCTCGCAACCACCGCATCATAATAGATGTTGAGGTGTCCCGTAAACATTCTCTGGCGGCTATCATCCGCAGGCACCTGTTGGGGTTCATACGGCCCCTTCAGAGGTGAATCACCCGCACGCCGGAGCTGCTTTTCTACTTTCGAGATGATCAGCCCTATCTCTTCCTCTTTGTCGGTAACCGCCACGACAACAGCCTTCTTATGGTCAATCCACAGGCCTACTTTTGTTCTCATCGCTATCTCCTTTGTTCACCGGGTTCCACCTGACGCCAGGCATCCGCCGCGTAGCGGAGCAAAGCGCGGACAAATGCAAATTCCAACAGGCGACCATTTGGAATGGTAGCCACGAAGAGCGTTTCTTAAACTGCATGGGCCACCTGCATCCCAGACATCCTAGAGAACCGCCCGCCGAGCTAACCGCCCTTAAACAGAGATGTCAGGTCTAGCGATGGCGTCTGATGTTTGGCGGCCAGTGAAACGTAACGCACGGCCAGAGCCTGCTTGCCCGCTCCCAACACCGTGCCCAGCAAGCCAAAGGCCAGCGGATAATCCACCGGTTCGATGGCGTCGGTAATTCGGGCCCAAATGGTTTCTTCCATGACGTTGAAAGCCGTCAGCACCTCTTGAACGCCAAAACCGCCCTGGAAACGTTCTTCTGCCAACCGTTCGGCATAATCCACCATCGGGATAAGGTTGCGCTGCTGCACGCAGTCGGAGATAAGATTCGCCAACCGTTGCAGCCGGGCGCGATTTTCGGCCGAATCGCTGACGGCGTAATGCAGCAAGTGGGCGCGCGTGAGGCGGTCGGCGGCTTCTCCAACAATCGCATTTTGCTCTGTCTGAAGTAAGATGGCTAAGTCCATGGGTCTTCCTCTGTTGCGTAATGATACCACGGGGGTCCGTTTCCAGCATTTCACGGCTAAGGGCAAGGGAGATAATTCGGCCGAATCCCCCCTCATTTCCCAGGAGCGCTCCCCTTCCCGTCCGCAACAAAAGCTGAGGCCCGCTCAACCGGTGATTGAGCGGGCCTGACCAAACAACAGCTAAGCCGGCGTTACTTTGCTTCGAGCGTCAACAACCCGCCGTCCACAATGCTGACATTTTCAAGCACCTGGGCGGGGTCGGTAAACAAAGCCACCGAATACGTCCCGACCGGCAAACTCAGCGCAGCGCCGCCGATCTGACCCATGGCAACCAATTCGCCGCCCGGCCCTAATACCCGATAGGGCACACGCACCGCCTGTTGCAGACCCGCGCTCAAGCTTTCGGCGTCGGCGGCATCGTAATAGCTGCCGCCGCTCAGGGCAGCGATGCGCTCAAACTCCGCTTTGAGCGCCGGATCGCTCAACGCCAATCCCACGACGTTTAGTTGGAATTGATAGCCGGCGTCAACCAACCTTTGCACTTCGGCCGCCGGATCGCCGCCGCAGGTCTCTTCGCCATCGGTGAGCAACACTACCAGGCGCGGGCCAGCGGCGGCAGCCAGGTCATTGCTGACCTGCGCCAGGGAAGCCGCAATGGGTGTATTGGCATTGAACTGCGGGCCGGTCGCGGTCAGAATTCCATCCAACGCCGCCCGGTCCAGTGGGCCAAGCGGCAGCATCAAGTCGGTGCGGCAGGCATAGTTACCCACGATATTGCCGAACACGCGCAGCGCCACCGGCGTGTTGGTCGGCAAGACATTGGCCGTGAGGTCGCGCAACACCTGGCGCGCCGCATCAAAGCGGTTGCCCGCGTCCAGGAGTCTAGTCATGCTCCAGGAAGCATCCAGGATGATTTCCAAGGCGGGCCCGCCGGTCGGCGCCTGACCGATGGCATCCGCGCCGCCCGCAGCGCCGCCGGTTAT
>JAYRVN010000187.1:0-25574 GCA_041918535.1 Chloroflexota bacterium | reverse complement strand
TACAGAGGAATCCATTGCCAAACTCAGTAACGCATGCGCTGAACTGGCAGTAGCAGCCACTGTCATACCTGGCGTCGGGATGTGGGGGGCGATCACCGCAGGTACAATCAAGGATTTGGAACCTGTCGCTCAGTTATTTGTCGCAGACTGTGATGGTTGGGTGGCAGGAGATCAAATCTCTATCACTGGCGCAATGCTGAATCAGTGGACACTCGACGGCAGGAAGGAGACGCAGAGGCGATTCTACCCAGGCACTGATTCTAATTCGGGCTGTGGCGGCAACTCACAATACTATGTAACCTGGAGTGTTTTTGCTGTTGGCTGGAGCGTTTGGCACCCGCTGGGAGGGCAGATCGTCGATGAGCCAGGTGTCTTCTCTCGGAATCCTGAAATCTGCGATGTATTTGTGCGGGGAATGGATAACCGCCTGTGGCAGAACTACTGGTACCGCGAGCATTGGTCCGGGTTTTTCTCGCACAACGATGAATTCATTCTTGGATCGTCGCCGGTAGTGGACTCGATGGGGCCAGGCCACATTCACGTCTTTGCCCGTGGGCAGGACGGCCAATTGTGGCAAAAGTGGTGGACAGATAGCGAGGGCTTCCATGATTGGGTTCCGCTTGGCGGGCAGATTATTGGCGCGCCTGGGGTGAGATCCAGGCGCCCCGACACCTGTGATGTGTTTGTGCAGGGGATGGATAACCGACTGTGGCAGAACTACTGGAATCGCGATCATTGGTCCGGGTTTTTCCCGCACAACGATGGATTCATTCTTGGATCGTCGCCGGTAGTGGATTCGATGGGGCCGAGCCACATCCACGTCTTTGCCCGGGGGCAGGACGGCCAATTGTGGCAAAAGTGGTGGATCGCCTAAAATTCCTCAATGAGCCAACTGTTTACCCATCCTCCCTGTGGTCATCCCAGACCTAAGAGAAGCCAAGGCTTTTGCCAACCATCTTCATGCTGTCGGAAAGCATTGGCAGGGTGAAATTTTCGGTTGGCAGGCAGAATATACGCCGGAAAGCCGTAAGAAACCGGCCGGCTCCAAGATGCGCTTTACGCCCGCAGATTTTTGGATAGGCGAGAGCGAAATCTGGTTTTATTCCCTAATGTGGGAACACGGAAAGGACCAAGAACCTGTCGAATTCCTGGATGATCGCGGAATTGTTAAAGAGAAATAGAAGCGTGCCCAATTCGGCGCATTGAGGAGCAACGAGCGCTAACCCCAATTCGGCCGCTGTGTGCTGGTGACAACGGATTTTGTGGTCTTATCTACAATTGGCATACCCCGCGGTTTCCACCGCGCGCCACGACATTTTCATTTTGAGCCTGTGATACACGACTTCTTCCAACTTGGAGGAGCCGCCGTTTTATCGGGCCTGGCGATTTAAGCCAGGCCCATGGTCGGCGTAGATGGGGAAGGCGACGTTAGGGCTTCCCCAACACCTGACACAGCCCCTATTTTTGGATGCCCCCTTCCGTCAATTGGCGGGGATCGAGCAGGCGATCCAACTCTTCCGCCGTCAGGTCGGTTTGCTCCAGCGCCACCTCTTTTAATGACCGCCCTTCGGCATACGCTTGCTTGGCGATTTTTGCGCCCTTCTCATAGCCGATGACCGGGTTGAGGGCGGTGACGAGAATGGGGTTGCGCCCCACCAGCGAGGCAATGCGACCGGCATTTACCTGGAAGCCGGCGATTGCCATATCGGCCAACACGCGACTGGCGCTCGCCAATAACGTAATGCTTTGCAACAGGTTGTAAGCGGCCACCGGCAACATGACGTTCAACTGAAAATTGCCCGACTGTCCGGCCAGCGTGACCGTCACATCGTTGCCGAACACCTGCGCGCACACCATCGTCACGGCTTCCGGGATGACCGGATTGATCTTGCCCGGCATGATACTGCTGCCCGGCTGCAACGACGGCAAGGCGATCTCGCCCAGCCCGGCGATCGGCCCGCTATTCATCCAGCGCAAGTCGTTGGCGATTTTCATCAAGCTAACGGCCACGGTCTTGAGTTGGCCGCTCAGCTCAACGGCGGCATCCTGAGTGCCCAGGCCGACGAAGAAGTTGCGGCTCGGCCGCAGCGCCAGACCGCTAAATTGGGATAATTTGGCGGCGATGCGCCCGGCGAACTCCGGGTGGGCGTTGATGCCGGTGCCGACGGCTGTGCCGCCTTGCGCCAGCTCGGCGATGCGCGTCAACGCGCCCTGGACGCGCTCGATCCCCTGCTCGATCTGGCTGGCCCAGGCCCCCACTTCTTGGCCCAGGCGCACCGGCATGGCGTCCATCAAATGGGTGCGGCCGGTGGTCACAATCCCGTCAACCTCGGCCGCCTTGCGCAACAAGGTTGCGTGCAGATGACTCAAGGCGGGTAGCAGGTCTTGCGAGACTGCCAGATGCGCGCTCAGGTGAATGGCGGTGGGGATGACGTCATTGCTGCTCTGGCCCATGTTAACGTGATCATTGGGGTGCGCCTTCCGACCCAGAATTTGGGAGGCGCGTGTGGCGATGACCTCGTTGGCGTTCATGTTGGTGCTGGTGCCGGAACCGGTCTGGAAAATGTCCAGCGGGAATTGGGCGTCCAGTTGCCCATCTTCAACTTCCTGGGCGGCTTGTTGGATGGCGGCGCTCATATCCGCCGGCAGCAAGCCCAGGTCGAGGTTGACGGCAGCGGCGGCGCGTTTGATCATCCCCAAGGCGCGGATGAAGGTGCGCGGGAATCGGAGATCGCTGATGGGGAAGTTTTCGACGGCGCGTTGGGTTTGTGCGCCATAGAGGGCTTCCGCCGGAACGCGAATTTCGCCGAGCGAATCTTTTTCGATGCGATAATCAGGGCTCATGTTGGGAACTCCATGGGGACGTAACTGGGGACAAACGGGATTAGCGAACAATTTAACGCCGGGTGGTCAGGCAACCGGCCTTATAAACCGCGCTTAAGCGCCGGTCAGACCATTGGGATACGAAGAAAAGGCCAAATAAGCCGGCGAGTTTTAAGCCCCGGCCCATTTGGCCTTATGTACATTTACCCCGTCCGACAACCAGACGGCGGTTGGGTTGACATGCTACTTTTTCTTCGGCGCGTCCTCTTTCAGCGCGTCATAACCTGGCCCGGCTGAGAAGAACTCATAGTTGGCCGGGATGTCTTCCGTCAGGTCAAATTTCTCGCCGCCCTTGAGTTGCTTGGCGTTGTGGACCTTAACTTTATGTCCGTCAACTTCGCCGTGAAACGGTTGGCCGTCAGGCAACAATTCCTTGGTGTTGACGATCCAGACGCCGGGTTTGGCTACGAATTCAAAGGGGACTTCTTCTTCGGGGAAGATGGCCTCGTAGGGGCATTCCGGCACACAGGCGCCACAGTCAATGCATGTGTCGGGGTCTATGTATAGCCAGGGCCACTCTTTTTCCGGTTTGCCCAGCACCATACATTCGACGGGGCACACATCCACGCAGGCGGTGTCACGTAAGCAAAGCCGTGTAACGATGTGAGTCATGCGATAGCACTCCTTGTGATAACAGGTTCACTGGTTCGACAACCGCCAAACCGGTTTGCGGTATTTTACACAATCGGCCGAATTTTGTGAAGGGTAGTTGGCGAGTAGAAAGCAAGAGGGAGGGATTCGGCCGAATCCCTGCCCTTCGGCTTAGCCCATACTCTTGGCGTAGTTAGCCGCCACAGCGTCCCAACTCACCACATTCCAGAACGCCTTGATGTAGTCGGGGCGGCGGTTCTGATAGAGCAAATAATAGGCATGTTCCCATACATCCAGGCCTAGGATGGGCGTCTGGCCTTCCATCAGGGGCGTATCCTGGTTCGGGGTAGAACTGACGGCTAACTTGCCCTCGCCATCTACTGACAGCCAGGCCCAACCGGAACCAAAGCGCGTTGTCGCCGCCGTGCTGAACTTCTCTTTGAACGCGTCAAAGCTGCCGAAGGTGGCGTCAATCGCTTCAGCCAGCGCGCCGGTTGGCGCGCCGCCGGCGTTCGGCCCCATGCAAGCCCAGAACAGATTATGATTATAGAAACCGCCGCCATTGTTGCGTACCGCCGTACGGATTTTGTCGGGCAGCGCGCTCAGGTTGCCAAGAATTTGTTCGATGGCAACGTTTTCCCATTCGGTATCTTTGAGCGCATTGTTTAGGTTGTTGGTATAAGCCGCGTGATGTTTGTCATGATGGATGCTCATGGTCCGGGCGTCAATATGAGGCTCTAGCGCGTCCTCAGCGTAGGGTAAAGGGGGGAGGGTAAAGGCCATGTGGGGTCTCCTTCGTCATTTCGAATAGCACTTAAGTCGTAGCCGGTGTCGGTTCACTCGACCATCAACGCTTCATTCTACGCGACCATGCCCAGGCTTGTCAAAGTGTGGCGCAGATTTCCTATAATTCTCAGATGTAGGGATAATTAGCGGAGGGTAGGTATCCTCCTGCCTGACTATCTTTCCGGAATGGGTGAGCGTATGGCGAAGCCGGTTGTGTCGCCGACCTTGATGTTGGGCGTGGGTGTTTTGGCGATCTCGGTCAGCGCAATTCTGATCCGTTTCGCCCAGGCGGGCCAGACGCCATCGCTGGTGATCGCGGCCTGGCGGATGGTGATGGCGGCGGCGGTTTTGTGGCCGTTGGCGTTGTGGCGGCGGCGGGATGAGTTGAAAAGGGTGGATTCGGCCGAAATGCCCCTCGCCCTCCTCGCCGGTGTCATGCTGGCCGCACATTTTGCCGCCTGGATCACCTCCCTGGCGTATACCTCTGTTGCCACCTCCACCGTTCTGGTGAACACCTCGCCCCTGTGGGTGGCCTTGGCCTCCCCTTTTTTGCTCAAAGAGCCTGTCGGTCGTCCGGCGAAAATCGGCGTGGGTCTGGTTCTGCTGGGCAGCCTCCTCATCAGTCTGGCCGATTTGGGCGGCGGCCGTGCGCCGTTGATCGGCAATTTGCTGGCCTTGGTCGGCGCATTAACCGGCTCCGGCTATTTCCTCATTGGGCGGCGTTTGCGCCCTCACTTATCAGCCTTGACCTATACCAGTCTGGTGTATGGAATTGCCGCCGCGCTTTTAACCGGCCTATGTCTGGCAACCGGCCAACGCCTGTGGGGCTATCCACCGCAGACCTATTTGCTCTTTGCTCTGATGGCGCTCATCCCGCAACTGCTGGGGCACTCCTCGTTTAATTACGCGCTCGGCTTTTTGCCCGCCGCTTATGTGATGGTGGCTGTGGTGAGCGAACCGATTGGCGCGAGTCTGTTGGCGCTGCTGTTGTTGGCTGAAGTGCCGTCACGGTTGACCGTGTTAGGCGGGGCGGTCATCTTGGGCGGGATCATTGTGGCTGGTCGCCGGTGAGATCGGCGGGGCTGTCCAGGCAGGGGCCGGACACGGTGGGCGGCAGGCGCGGCGGCGCAGGGTGGGGATTGTAGACCACCAGAAGGTGTTCGTGAGAGCCGTCGAAATCAACCTCATGCTCGGCGATGAGTGTGTACACGTTGGGGGGGTAAGGCAGTTGGTCTTGGATGGGGCCGCGGCGGGGGAAGAGAAGGAGGGTATAATCGGCCGAATCCCGCCCATCCACCCGGCATTCATGGCGATACGAAACCAATACCTCATAGAAATAAGCTTCCCGATAAGCGTAAGGCAATGAGCCGCCGGCAAACGTGAAAATTCGCGGCGGGCGTTCGGCCGATTGCGCTTGAGTCTGCCAATGCGCGCGAATTTCAGACGCCAAATCGCCGAGCAGCGGCGTCCACTCTGTGGCATACGCCCGCATACCCTCCCGCCGAAACTCCCCTAACAAGCTGACGCCGTTTAGCGAAGCCGCATACGTATAGCCGACTTGCGTCAGTTGAAACACCACCAACGCCGCCATCAACCAGCCGTATCGCCTCTGGAAGGCCGCCGCCTCCGGTGGGGCCAACTGCGCCGCCATCCGTCCCGGAACGTCGGCCAAAACCAGCCATAGAGCCGGCAGATAGGGCGCGAAGAAACGAAAAGAAAACATCATGTGCGTCTGCGCCACTGACAACCCGTAGAGAAGCGTCAGGGCCAGACCGATAAACACGCCCCAGCGTGTGCGCGCCGATAACGGTCGCCATGCGCGCCAGGTCTCGCGCAGCGTCCGCCCGCTTGCCGTGAACGCCAGCACCGGCCACACATTAACCAACAAGAGAAACTGCGCAATGTACATCCCGTTAGCCGTCAGCTTCAAGAGGCCGAGCCCGGGCGTTTTCACATAGAAGGAGGTCGGCAGAATGTCTCCATAATAGCGCCAGGAAAAAAGGAGCCACGTCACCGGCGCTGCCGCCGCCAACAACCCGCCAGCCAGGATGGCCTTTGGTGAGCGCCGGGCTAAAAGCAATTGTAGCAACACCGGCAGCGTAAATAAGACGGAATCATAGCGCGTGACAAACGCCAGGCCGACCAACCCGCCTCCCAACAACAGCTGCCGGGTATTCGTCGGCCCTGGTCGGGTGGCCGTCAGGGCCAGAGCCGTGACGATGGCGGCCAGCAGAGGCGTCTCCAGCCCGGCCACTGTCCACATTAGCACCGGCGGCGTCAGTCCCAGGGTGATCATCGCCCAGGCGCGCCCCAGCGGGTCGTGGCGTAGCGCGCGCAGCAGGCGCCAAACCGTCCAGCCCCATAACCCGACAGCCACAATCTTGTAACTGGTTAGGCTGTTGCCGGTGATTTTGTACAGGCCGGCTTCCAGGACAACATGCAAAGGAGAGGTTAGGGCATTCACGCGTTCCCCGGCGTTAAACACCAACTCGCCGCGATCTACCCAATTCTCGGCATAGCGCGCCACGATGTAGCCATCTTGCACGGTGAAAGGGAAATAGAGCGCCAGGATGAAGATAGCCAGCATTCCCACCAGCGGGACCAACCAACGTCCCGCCGACAACGCGCCCGCAGCCCGGTCAGTTTCTCCTGCCAAGGGAAGTAAGAGTCTGGAACTAACAGAACGTATACGCAGCACCTATTCCTCTCTTCTATACATGGCCTAGATTGTAAATGAAGTGCAAAGTTGAGCAACCCGCCGGGCGTTGCCGGGCGGCTGGACGGCCTGGTTAGGGGTGGAGCGATCGGGTCGGAACGGAGAATGGGGGGCATCTGGCGGGACAAAACGGCAAAACGGTCGCTGTCTTGGCCGGGGCGGCCGGCTTTGCCTGGCTTATCTCTTCATCGGCCGAACGCATGAGCATTATTAAGCAAATCTCTGCTTGGGGTCGAATCTTGGGACAAAAAAGGCTACAATTCAAACTGTACGGCCTGGGTACTCCAGGTTGACTGTAACAGGGAGGCTCGAACCCCCGACCGAGGCAGACCGATTGTCTGTCATGGAAGCAAGCTATGAGTTTTGATGATATCCCCGAACCTTTTCGCAAACTCTTTGAGGAAATTGAGCGTTCCGAAAGCAAGCCGGAAGAAGAGAATGGCCCAGGGCGGCCACGCCGGCCTGCGGCGCAACCGGAATTCCCCGCGTTCTGGCGCAACCGCTGGTTTTGGATCATTCTGCTATTGCTTATCCTCTTGGTGAGCTTCAGTTCGCTGGTGAACCTCTATGCCGACTGGCTGTGGTTCCAAAGCGTGGATTTTGTGCGTGTTTGGGCCACCCAATGGCTAACGCGGCTGGCAGTCTTTTGGGCGGCCTTTGCCGTGGCCGGGGCGTTTCTCTGGTTGAATGTGCGGCTGGCTGAGCGTGGGGCGTTGCGCACCGGCAACCCGCTGAGCTTTCAGCCGGCTCGATTTGGCGGGTTTAATTGGCTGGTTGGTCTGGCGGCGGGCTTTCTGGCCTTGCTGTTTGCTGGGGCTGCTTCGGCCGAATGGCAAGCCTTTCTCTTGTTCTTCAATCGCACCGCCGCCACCCTTAGCGACCCCATCTTCAAACGCCCCTTGAGCTTTTACTTCTTCGAATTGCCGGTCTATGAGTTCCTGCGCGGCTGGTTGATGCCGTTGACGGTAGTGACGCTTTTGGGCGTCGCCGGCATGTACGCTTTGCATAACCTGGAAGCCTTACGCCTGGGGCGCTGGCAGCCGCAAGCCATTGCTCCCCTGCGCCGCCATGCCGCTATCTTGGGCGCGCTGGCGGCCTTGCTGGCGGCTGTGGGCTATTGGCTAAACCGGTATGACCTGTTGTATTCTAGCCGCAGCGCGGCATTGTTTGGCGCCGGTTATGCGGATTTGACGGTGACGGCCCGGACCTTGCTGTTCAATGCGCTCTTGATGGTGGTGTTGGCGGGGGTGTTGCTGGTGAATGTGTGGCGGCCGGCGTTTCGGCCGATATGGGCTACCCTCGCGCTCTGGCTCTTCTCCGTTATCGTCCTCAACGGTTTGGTTCCTAGCCTGGTGCAAAGCTACGGAGTTGTCCCCAACGAACTAGAACGCGAACGCCCTTACCTGGCCTACAATATTGACTTCACTCGTCGTGGATTCAACCTGGATAAAGTTAGTGTGCGCGAGTTCGGCGACCTCACCGACCTCAGCCAGGCTGACCTGGATAGCAACGAGGCTGCCGTGGGTAATATCCGCCTCTGGGATTACCGGGTTCTGCCCAAAAACTACGAACAACTCCAGGCCTTGCGCCCCTACTACCAGTTTGGCGACGTGGATATTGACCGCTATGTGATTGATGGTCAGGTGCGGCAGGTAAACCTGGCCGCACGTGAACTGAATAAAGCCAGACTCCCCAACGCTTCCTGGGTCAACCGCAAGCTGGAATTCACACATGGCTACGGCCTCGTCATGAGCCCGATTGACCGCTTCACGGATGCCGGTCAGCCGGAGTTCTTCATTAGCGATCTACCGCCAGAAAGTAGCGTGGATATTCAAGTCACACGACCTGAAATCTACTTCGGCGAACTCACCAACGACGAAGTCTACGTCAATAGCGCCCGTGAAGAATTTAGTTATCCAAGCGGCTCGGAAAACGTTCGCAGCCGTTATGCCGGCAGCGGCGGCGTGGCCGTCAATAGCATTTGGCGACGCCTGGGACTGGCTATTCACTTCGGCGACATCAATCTGTTACTCAGCCAGGATGTCACCGCCGACACACGCGCCCTTTTCCACCGTAATATTCTAGACAGCGTGCAACGCATAACGCCTTTCCTGCTATTCGACCAGGACCCGTATCTTGTCGTGGCGGATGGGCGGCTGGTATGGATGGTGGATGCCTATACCATCAGTCAGAGAATGCCTTACAGTGAACCCACGATTGTCACTGTGCGCGACCGGGCCTACCGGTTAAATTACATCCGCAATGCCGCCAAAGTCACGATAGATGCCTACAACGGCAATGTGACGTACTACATGGTGGACACCGAAGACCCGTACACCCAGGCTTATGCTGCGGCCTTCCCCGAACTCTTCCAACCCCTAGCGGCGATGCCCGCTAACCTGCAAGCCCATATTCGCTACCCGGAAACCCTTTTCCGCATCCAAACCGAGCAATATCTCAAATATCACATGACGGATGTGGGCGTGTTTTACAACCAAGAAGATTTATGGGCTGTGCCAAAAGAGGTGTTCAGCGGCAGTCAGGCGCAGGAAACAGAGCCCTACTATATCATCTTCAAATTGCCGGATGAATCAAGTACCGAGTATTTGTTAATCCGACCGTACACGCCCGTGGGTAAGAACAACATGGTGGCCTGGATGGCCGCCCGCAACGATCCGCCCAATTATGGCCAGGTGGCGGTATATCTCTTGCCCAAAAAAGAGTTGGTCTTCGGGCCGATTCAGGTCGAGGGGCGAATTGACCAGGAGCCGTCCATTTCTCAACAGATTTCCTTGTGGGATCAGCGCGGCTCAAGCGTCATTCGTGGGAATATGATTGTTATTCCGCTCAACCAGAGTTTCTTGTATGTTGAGCCGCTGTATTTGCAGTCCGAGTCCAGCGCGTTGCCAGAGTTGCGGCGGGTCATTGTGGCGAGCGGCAGCCGGGTTGCCATGCGGGAGACGTTGGCTGAAGCCCTGGCCGCCTTGCTCAATACACCGGTGACAGAGACGGGTAATATCGGTGAAGTCACGCCGCCGGCGGAAAGCGGCGGTGAGTCGTTGCCGCCTGTCAGCAGTGACCTGACGGTGGATGAACTGATCACCTCGGCCAACCAGCATTTTGAAGCGGCTGAAGCCGCTCAACGCGCCGGCGATTGGGCGACCTATGGGGCGGAATTGGCGGCGCTGAAGGCTGACTTGGCTCGTCTGATGACGTTAACAGGCGCGACGCCGTAGCGCCAAGATTATAGGAGCGACATTCTTGCCGGGAATGTCGCTCCTGCCCGGGGCTTGCGTTATAGAGACAAGGCGCGCCCGGTGATGAGGGCGCGCAAGTAGGCCTTAAATTCGGCCAAAGATTGCGCCCCGCGGTCTTCGTTGTCACGCGTGCGCACGGCCACACTGTTCGTTTCAGCCTCTTTATCCCCCACTACCAGCATGAACGGGATTTTCTGCAACTGGGCGTTGCGGATTTTCTTGTTCATGCGGTCGCTGCTGTCGTCCACTTCCACCCGAACGCCGGCGGCGCGGAGATCGGCCGATACCTGGCCGGCATAATCCACATGCCGGTCGGCGATCGGGATGATGCGCGCCTGCACCGGCACCAGCCATACCGGGAAAGCGCCGTTGAAATGCTCAATCAGGATACCGACGAAGCGTTCCATGCTGCCAAAGGGGGCGCGGTGAATCATCACCGGGCGGTGCTTTTCGCCGTCTTGCCCCGTATATTCCAGACCGAAGCGTTCCGGCAGCACAAAATCCACTTGCACCGTGCCGAGTTGCCATTCCCGCTTGATGACATCACGGAAGATAAAGTCGAGTTTCGGGCCATAGAAAGCGGCTTCGCCCGCTTCGACGGAGTAGGCCAGGCCAAGTTTATCGGCCGCTTGCCGGATGGCATTGATGCCGCGTTCCCACATTTCCGGCGAACCGGCGTATTTATCGCTGTTGGGATCGTTCGTGCCCAACCGCGCCCGGAAATCGGCGAAGCCCATTGTGCCAAATACGTGCTGGATTAATTCCACCACGTGGATAAACTCTTCTTCGAGTTGATCCGGCATGACGAAGAGATGAGAGTCATCCACGGTGAAGCCGCGCACCCGCGTTAAGCCCGTCAGTTCGCCGCTTTTCTCATAACGGTAGACCGCGCCGAACTCCGCCAGGCGTAACGGCAGGTCGCGATAGCTGCGCGGCGCGCTTTTGTAGATTTCAATGTGGTGCGGGCAGTTCATGGGCTTGAGCAGGAACATCTCCTCATCCACTTCAATGGGCGCGTATTGGCTGTCTTTGTAGTAGGGATAGTGTCCGCTCGTTTTATATAGCTCCAGATTGCCGATATGCGGCGTGATCACGGGCAGATAGCCCCGCTCTAACTGCGCCTGGCGCAAGAATTGTTCCAGTTCAAAGCGCAACGCAGCCCCTTTGGGCAGCCATAAAGGCAGACCGGATCCGACCAACGGCGAGATGTGGAAAAGCTCCAACTGTTTGCCCAGGCGACGGTGGTCGCGTTGGCGCGCCTCCTCAAGCAGGCGCAAGTATTCGTCTAGCTCCTCCTTGTTATACCAGGCCGTGCCGTAGATGCGCTGCAACTGGGCGTTCTTTTCATCGCCGCGCCAATAGGCGCCGCCCGTGCGCAATAACTTGACGGCATTGGCTTTGACCTGGCGCGTGTAGCCGACGTGCGGCCCTTTGCACAGGTCAATGAAATGGCGATGTTGGAAGATGCCCACTTCGCGCACGCCTTCATCCCGCACCAGGTCGCGGATGAGTTCTTGTTTGTACGGTTGGTGCGCGAAGAAAGCCAACGCTTCGGCCACAGGCCAGACGGATGGCTGGAATTGGGCATTGTCTTTGAGTAATTCCTTCATGCGCGTCTCGATCTTCTCCAGGTCTTCCTCGGAGAACGCGCGAGATTTACCGCGGTTGTCCAAGCCCAGATCAAAATCGTAGTAGAAACCGTCGTCAATGGGCGGCCCGATAGCCAGTTTGGCCTCCGGAAAGTATTCGAGCACCGCTTCCGCCATGACATGGGCGGCCGAATGACGGATGCGGTAAAGCTCTGATTCGACGTAAGGTACAGCCTTATCTGCCATGATTCTCTCCTCTCTTGCCATAAAAAACGCCACCGTCCCTGGTCGGGGCGATGGCGCTCGCGGTTCCACCCAACTTTGGCGCGCCGCAAAAGGGCGCACCCTCGTTTCGGCCGATAACGGGGCCTGCCGAATTCTCATACTGAACGGTGCGTTCTGAGAATCACTCCTGGGGGGTTTTCGCAACTGTCTTTGTGGTGGGCGCTCACAGCCTTTGGCGCGCCACTCTCTGACACAGGCTCACTTGCTACTCGTCCCAGTCAACGTTTTTTGTTATCTTCTATGATTATAAGCCAGTTGCGGGCTGTGTCAACCATTTGATGGCGGATACCGGAGACAAGCGATTGACACGGATCGGCCGAATCCGTATCATAGAGGCACGCTTCAGGGTAAGTAGTGGCGATTTGGCTTGAAATTCAGAGGAGGCAACGATGAAAAAAATCCCGGTGGCTATTTTAGGGGCGACAGGCACAGTCGGCCAACGCTTTGTGCAACTGTTGGTTGAACACCCCTGGTTTGAAATCGCGGTTGTAACCGGCTCTGATCGCAGCGTCGGCCAACGCTATGGCGCGAGCGTGAACTGGAAATTGCTCGGCGACCCGCCCGACGCGGTGGCGAACCTGATCGTGCAACCGACCGCGCCGAATCTGGATGTGCCGCTGGTGCTTTCGGCTTTGCCCACGGATGAGGCGCGGGAGATGGAGCCGCTTTTTGCCGCCGCCGGTTACGCCGTGGTGAGCAATGCCTCGGCTTATCGGATGGCGCCGGATGTGCCGTTGCTTATCCCGGAAGTTAACCCCGACCACACCCGACTGATCCCCATCCAACAGGCTCAACGCGGCTGGAAAGGGTTTATCACCTGCAGCCCGAACTGTTCCACCACCAGCGCTATTTTGCCGCTGAAAATTTGGCAGGATGCTTTTGGCCTGGGGGCAGTACACCTGGTGACGTTGCAAGCCATCTCCGGCGCGGGTTATCCCGGCGTGGCCTCGCTGGATATCCTGGACAATGTGATCCCGTATATCAGCGGCGAAGATGCCAAGCTGGAAAATGAACCGAAGCGGCTGTTGGGTCGGATGGGGGATGATGGGTTGGAATCGGCCGATATTTCTGTCAGCGCCCAAGCCAATCGCGTACCCGTCTTCGATGGTCACCTGGCCAGCGTCTCCGCCAAACTCAGCCATACCGTCACCGCGGCTGAAGGCATCGCCGCCCTCAAAGCCTGGCGCCCACCCGCCATCTGCGCCGATCTGCCCAGCAGCCCCCGCCAGGCGCTTATCTACCGGGATGAACCGGATCGTCCACAACCGCGTCTGGACCGCGACACCGGTCAAGGCCTGGTATGGACGGTCGGCAAGGTGCGCGAATGCCCGGTTCTGACGCTAAGATATGTGGCCCTGACGCACAACACGTTGCGCGGCGCGGCCAGCGGCGCTTTGCTCAATGCAGAGTTGTTGGTGGCGCAGGGGTATGTGAAGGGCTAAAGTTGCCGGGGAACGACGTGTCTGAGCAACGACGTCGTTCCCCGGCGCGCCTTGTTACGGCTCGAAGTGCAACGGGTCGCGGTAATGATAGGGCACAACCTGGAACCAGGTGTTGCCGATCTGTAAGGGAATCGGTTGACCGTCGTTGGTGAAAAAGGTGAACATGTGGTTGCGCTGATCACGCCGCCACTCCCCCACAAAGCGTTGGCCATCCCGAAAGATCTCCGCCAAGCCTCGTCCCCAAATCTGAATCTCGTTGGAATAGCTCAGACATTTATCATCTTGCTGAAACTCGCAGATGTTATAGTCCAGCACATGTGTGGCAAAAATGACCACCACGTTGCTGGCAGTCACCTGTTGGCCGTCGTTGGCGTCGGTGAATTCCACCTCGTCGGCCCAACGCCGATATTGGCTTATCTCGGCGTCCCAGCGCCACTCGACAAAAGTCCAGCCGGCGTAATTGATCGAGACGTACCCGGCAGGGTCGCCGTTCGCCGGCGGCAGGCTGTTGAATCCCATCTGGCTGCCGAAATGCGGGGCTTGGTTCTGCTCAAGCTCGGTCAATTTGGTCCAGAATTCAGCCGGATGGGCGTAAAGGGTGTGCTCCCACGGCTTGTCCTCGCCGGTGCGGTAATAGCCGGGGTAATTGGAACGCAGCAATCGCAGCCGGAAGTCGGAGCTATTGAGCTTGGAAGAAACGCCGATGCTGGAGCCGGAATAGCACAGGGCGGCGTCATACATGGCGGGCAGCTCGACATCAATTAAGCGGGCGCTGCGGATGGAACCCACATTCTCCGGCGTTTCGCCGTAGAAGATGGCGGTGAAACGGGTGATCGCGCCTTCGGAGACGTGCTCAAAGACGAGATCGGCCGAATTCAAGCCCGATTGCGGCCGAACGTATTCCGGCGGCGAGTTGGATATCTTGCAAGCAATCGGCCGACGTTGTAGCAGGCTGGGGTCGGCCGGCAGTTCGCCCGTCAACGGATTACGGCCGCTTTGCACAAAATCCTCCGGCGCCATCAACACCACCGCCTCCGGCGTGGCGGTGGCTACAGGCGTCAGCGTGGGTGTGGGCAAGGGGATGAGCGTCGGTGTGGGCGGGGCCGACACCACTGGCGGCGGCAATGGGGTAGACGTGGGCAGCAACGGGGTGGGCGTCGGCAAGGCCGGATTGGCGGCGGTTGCGTTGGCGGCGGCCGCCGCTGTCGGGACGGTCGGCGGCGTTGACGCCTGCCCGCAAGCTGTCGGCAGAAGGATAATGAGAGCCAGGAGTGAGACGAGCAAAAAGGCGCGCATAGGGATTTTGAGGGGGGCCGGCTGACCGACCAGCCGGCCTAATAATTGGTCTACTTACTTATCATCCAGGGCGGCGATGCCGGGCAGTTCTAACCCTTCCAACAGTTCTAGGCTGGCCCCGCCGCCGGTGCTGACGTGCGTCATTTTATCGGTCAGGTTGGCCTGGGCGACTGCCGCCGCCGAATCGCCGCCGCCAATGATGACCTGCGCGCCGTGTTCAACCGCCCCGGCCAGATATTCTGCCAGAGTCAATGTGCCGTGGGCGAAGGGGGCCAATTCAAACACGCCCATCGGCCCATTCCAAATGACCAGGGCCGCGCCGGATAGCTCGGCGGCAAAGCGGGCCAGGGTGGCCGGGCCAATGTCGAGCGCCATACGGTCGGCCGGGATAGCGGTGGCCGGCACGATGGCATGAGGGGATTCGGCCGAAAATTGTTCCGCCGCCACCACATCCACCGGCAATATCAAACGCTCCGCCGCCAGCGCCAGCAAACGCTGCGCCTCCGGCACGGCGTCCGCTTCGACCAACGATGTGCCCGTTTCATAGCCCAACGCCTTGAAAAACGTATTCGCCATGCCCCCGCCGACCAGAATCTTATCGGCTTTGGTGAGCAAATTCTCGATCAATTTGATTTTGTCGGAGATTTTCGCCCCGCCCATGATCGCCACATAGGGATGCGGCGGATTGCTCACCGCCAGGCCCAACGCGCTCAACTCTTTCTCCATTAGGAAACCGGCTACACACGCCCCCCCTTTGGCCCGAATGAAGCGCGCCACGCCTTCCGTGCTGGAATGCGCCCGATGAGCCGAGCCAAAAGCATCATCCACGTACACATCGGCCAGGTCTGCCAGTTGTTGAGAGAGTTTGGGATCGTTCTTCGTTTCGCCGGGGACAAAGCGCGTATTCTCTAACAGAATGACATCTCCCGGACGGGCGGCGCTAACGGCCGCCGTGACGCTCTCGCCCACCACCTCATCCAGCTTTTGCACTGGCCGTCCCAGCAGGTCGGATAGCGTCTTCGCTACCGGGTCCAGGCGAAACTGGCGGTCGGCAGCCGTCTTAGGACGGCCCAGATGGGAACACAGGATCAGGCTGGCGCCGTGATCGAGCAAGTAATTCAAGGTAGGCAATGCAGCCCGGATACGCGCATCATCTGTGACGGTGATCAGGCTGTTGGGGTCTTTGCCGCTTAACGGCACATTGAAATCAACGCGCACCAGGACGCGGCGGCCCTGGACGTTGATATCGGTGATGCTCTTCTTGTTCATGGTGTCCTCGATGAATGGGATAAGGCGCAGCCGCTCCGGCCCGCGTCATCAGGCCACGGGGCGCGCGAGTTGCTGCTGATGGTTGGACGGGGTGGGTCATCACCCCTTAGGGCAAACATAAAACCTGGTTGGTATAGATGGTATAGTTGGCATCCAGGCTGTTGGCTTGTTGCAGGGTTGCCAGGGTAACATTGTTGACGCGTGCCACAGAGAAGGCGGTGTCGCCTTCGCGGACAATGTAAGCCAGGCGGTAGCCCTTGCTTGGGCAGTAGGCGGGATTGGCTCTCGGCACTTTAAGGATAGTGCCGGGAAAAATATCGGCCGAATCAATGCCATACGCCGCCATCAAACTCACCGTAGCCGCATTCCCGCGGGCAACGCTATATAGAGTATCGTTCGCTTGTACGGTATAATCTACCGTAATGATAGGTTGTACGCTTGTCACCCCCACTGCCGTCGGCTGCGGCGCCTGTGGCCCAACGGTCGGTGCGACTGTCGGCACAGTTAATGTTGTTTGCGTCGGCTCGCTGCCGACGCCGGCTAATGGCTGTAACGGTGTCGTGGCTGTCGGCTCTGGCGGCGGGACCGTCAACAGGGATGGGCCTTCCGCCAGCAAATAGGACTCCAGTTGTGGATCGATCTCCAGACTGACCATGAAACTATCCACAAAAACCTGGCGCTGGGTATGGTTTGTATCCACCATAGGGGTGGCGATCGGCACGGCGACCTGATCGGCAGTGCCGTCCGCCGTCTGAGAGGCGCCCTGCCTGGGCAAAATGAGGAGAAAGTAGATCGCTACCGCCACGACGAAGGCCATACCCGCCATCAGAAATATCCCGCGAGATCTCATGTTCGCACCCCTTTCTGTCTCATAATGTTACCCGCACGACCAGCCCCAAGCAACTTCACTACGCAGGGCCACAAGCCGGCGGTGGGCCAATTCGACTGGGCCGCGCCAGACGCGTCGTCCGGTCAGCTACCCATGATAACCTAATCGCTTCCGAAGGAGAAATTATGTACACGCGAGAAAAACTTGAGGAAATTGAAACGGCCGCTTTGGCGACGTATGCCCTATGCAGCGTCCATTCGCGTGGACGCGCCTACCCCGAGGCGGAGTCCGCCACCCGTACGGCCTTTCAACGAGACCGGGATCGGATTATCCATACCACGGCTTTTCGGCGTTTGGAGTACAAGACGCAGGTTTTTGTGGTCTATGAGGGCGATCATTACCGGACGCGGCTGACACATACGCTGGAAGTGGCTCAACTCGGCCGCTCAATGGCGCGAGGGCTGGGCTGCAATGAGGATTTGACGGAAGCGATTTGTCTGGCGCACGATTTAGGCCATGCCCCTTTCGGCCATGCCGGGGAACATATCTTGAACATCCTGATGCGGGAATACGGCGGCTTTAATCACAATACGCAAAGTTATCGCATTGTGACGGAGTTGGAGCGCCGCTTTGAGGAGTACGATGGGTTAAACCTGACCTACGAGACGCGCGAAGGGATGATCAAGCATGAGACAGCCTATGACAAGAGCGACGCCGGCGGCTACGATCCCGACAAGCGCGCTTCATTGGAAGCCCAGTTGACTAATCTGGCGGATGAGATGGCGTACAATGCCCACGATCTGGAGGATGGTTTGCGAGCCGGTCTCTTTCCCGTGGAAGACCTGGAGGAGCTGGAAATCTGGCGCGAATTGCGCGAGCGCGTAGGCTGGCGAACCGGGCCTTTCCATGACCTGATACGCCACGCGGTGATCCGGGAGCTGATCGGCTGGACGGTGACGGATGTGGTGAAGGCGGCGACGCAGCGGTTGGCGGAACACCAGTTGGATACGCCGGAGAAGGTGCAAGCGCATAGCGAGAATGTGGTGGGATATTCGGCCGAACTCAAATCCAAGGTCGCGCCCTTGAAACGCTTCCTTTACGACCGAATGTACCGCCATTACCGGCTCGTGCGTATGCAAACTAAAGCTGAACGCTTCATCTCACAAATTTTCAATGCCTATGTCCAGGAACCCCGTATGTTGCCCACACAAACCCAACAAGGGCTCAAGCAGCGGTCGGTCCAGCGCGTCGTCACCGACTATATCGCCGGCATGACCGACCGCTATGCCCTGGACGAATACGAGAAGTTATTCGATCCTTACCGTCGGGTGTGAACGTCCCCGGTCTGATTTTGCCGGTCAGGCCCACATAGTTCAATTCACGCGGGTGAGATACTCGCCGGTGCGCGTGTCTACCCGCACGACATCGCCTGTCTTGACGAACAGCGGGGTTCGCACCTTCAGGCCCGTCTCCAAGGTCACCTCTTTGGTTGAGCCGGTCGCGGTGTCGCCGGCCACAGCGTTTTCAGAGTCAATGACGGTCATCTCGACAGTTACCGGCAATTCGTAGTCGAGGATTTCGTCCTCATAGGATAGTAGCTCGACTTCCAGATTATCCTTCAGGTACCCCCGGTCATCTTCCAGGACGGCATGCGCCACCTGAATCTGGCCGTAGGTCTCTTTGTCCATGAAGACCAAGAAGGCGCCGTCATCATATAAATACTCAAACATGCGTTTCTCAAGCCGGACGTCTTCAACGCGCTGGCCTGAGGTGAAAGTTACTTCATAGCGCGAGCCTGTGCGCATGTTGCGCACTTTCACGCGGATGGTTGCGTTACCGCGCCCCATCTTGCGATGTTCAAAATCAATCACCTTGAGCAATTCGCCTTCGTGCTCAAAGGTCGTCCCGCGCCGTAATTGGGCTACGTCAATCATGGATTACTCCTCATTTCTCACGCAAATTCACCGGCTGCGCAGTCAATCGCGGCCGCCCCACCTCACGCTGAATTGTTGGCGTCGTCGTGGGCTCTCTTCAACAATAATTATAGCGGAATCCGCCTGCGTTGCGCAGTCACACTGAGGCGACACATATCTTTTGTTTAGGCCGGTTATGCTCGTCGGCCGGTTTCGGTAATTGGAGAACCTGGTCAGGAGATCTGTCCCGACGGCTTCTGGGGATAGCCGCTAAGGCAGAATCGGCCGATCCCCGCCCAGGCCCCGCGCCTCACGTCCGCTGCTCACCGCAAACGGGTCCGGCTGGGTACGCCGATGATGATAAATCACCCACGCCGTCAAACCCAGCAAAACGACCAGCCCGCCGACAAACCACAAGATATCGCTCAACGATGTGACGCTATTCAAACTGAAATCGCCCAAATCAATGGCGAGTGTGATGAATAACGCAACCATAGCATGACCATCAGTGGCGAAGAGATCGGCAGAAGTCAGGCCCCTAAGTTTTTAGTGGGCCAGCACCGCCTCGATCTGCCCTATCGCCCAATCCACCTCTTCCTTCTGAATGACCAGCGGCGGCGCGAAGCGAATGACGTTGACGTGCGTTTCTTTGCACAGAATGCCCCGCTTCTGCAACGCCTCGCAGAAACGGCGGGCGGGCACATGCAACTCCATGCCGATAAACAAGCCCCGGCCGCGTACTTCCTTGATATATTCGCTTTCCAGGCGTTCCAGGCGCCCGCGCATATACTCGCCCATATCATGGGAGCGTTGTACCAGGTCTTCCTCCTGAATCACGCGCAGGGCGGCGCGAGCTACAGCCGCGCCGAGCGGGTTGCCGCCAAAGGTGCTGCCATGATCGCCGGGGCGGAACAACCCCAGCACTTCACTGTCGGCCAGGACCGCCGACACCGGATAGAAGCCCCCGCTCAAGGCCTTCCCGATGATTTGGACATCGGCTCTAACGTTCTCATGGTCGCAGGCAAAGAGAGCGCCGGTGCGCCCCAGGCCGGTCTGAATTTCATCGGCCATATACAAAACGTTGTGACGCTGGCAAATCTCATAGGTGGCGCGCAGATAGCCGGTCGGCGGGATAATGACGCCGCCTTCCCCCTGGATCGGCTCAAAAAGAAAGGCCACCGTGTTGGGGGTGATGGCCGCCTCTAAAGCCGGGGCATTGCCATAGGGAATCATGACAAAACCGGGCGTGAAGGGGCCAAAGTCCTCTTTATATTGCGCCTCTGAGGAGAAGCTGATGACCGTGGTGGTGCGGCCATGAAAATTGCCCTGGCAGACGATGATCTCAGCCTGATCATGCGGCACCCCCTTTTCTTTGTAGCCCCATTTACGCGCCACCTTGATGGCGGTTTCCACGGCTTCCGCGCCGGTGTTCATCGGCAAAGCCATGTCATAATCGGTCAGCTCGCACAATTCTTTGAGGAACGGCCCCATCTGGTCGTTGCGAAAGGCGCGTGAGGTGAGGGTAACTTTGTCCAACTGGTCAATCATGGCCTGGCGAATGGTGGGGTGGCAATGGCCCTGATTGACCGCCGAATAGGCGCTCAGGCAATCCAGATAGCGTTTGCCGTCCACATCATACACCCACACCCCTTGGGCGCGTTCAATTACCACATCCAGCGGGTGGTAGTTATGGGCGCTATAGGCTTCATCGAGTTCAACATAATAGCTGCTTTTCATAGAATACTCCGGTTAGCGGCAGGGGCTTGCGCAATTCTCCGGAGACCCCGGAAGTTCTGCGGATCAACCCTCACTCTCCTAATTCTACCTGACCCGACCGTATCTTACACCAAGTTGGGCTTGACCAGCCTCGGATTGTAACCAGGCGAGAAAGGCGCGCCATTCGCCCTGGGGTTCAGCCAGCGAAACCCAATAGAGCGGGGTGGTCAAAGGATAGCTTTGGTCGGCTGTGGTGAGCGGATTGGGGGAGACGCCTTCGATGGAAAGCCAGCGCACGGCCTCGGCCGGGTCTGTGGTGACGCGCGGCAACGCCCCCATCATGGTGTACCCAATCGCGCCGGGTTGAGCCGCGACGGCGCGGATCAGGCCGGGGTTGGTGGGTTGGATGACGGCATTGATGGTGAGACGTTGGTCGGCCATGACGCGCCGGTTGAAGATGGCGCGCGCGCCGGAGTCGCGCTCGCGCGTGATGGGGATGATGGGCAGGTCTGGGCCGCCTACCATTTGCCAATTGGTCAGGCGACCGCTGAAGATGGCTTGAATCTGCCCCAGAGTCAGATCGCGCACGGGGTTGTCAGGCTGAACGATTAACACCAAACCATCCAGCGCCACCGGGTTGAACCAATAGGGGTGAGCCGGATCGGGTGGAGCGGGGATGTCGTGGACGAGTATGGCATCCAACTGGTTTTGGGCGAGATCGGCGAAGAGGGCCGTGGTGTTGTTGACGGTGAACAGCCAATCAACCTGAGGATAGGGATTATCGAGGAGGTTGGGCAGGTCGGCGGCTGTGGAAGCGAGGCCAATGTAGAGAGGGGCGGTGGCGGGAGTGGATTCGGCCGAAATCGTCACCACCACCCTTTGCGTCTGACACCCGATCAAGGCCAGACCCATCGCCCATACCAGGCCCGCCCGCCAACACCTTATCTCCACAGGAAGGAAAACAACAAATACAAACTGCCAAAAGCCGCGCAATAGATAGCAAAAGGTATCAGACTACGCTGTCGCAGCCATTGCAGCAAGAAGTGAATGCAGGCATAACCCGTTGCCGCCGAGACGACAAAAGCCAGAGCTAACGGTAACCATTCCCCACTCGACTCTGGTGCGCCCAGCAACTCGACCAGCTTCAACATCCCCGCCCCCAAAATCACCGGAAGGCTGAGCAGAAAGCTGAAGCGCGCTGCCGTCGGCCGATTCAACCCCCGCACGAGCCCGGCCGTGATCGTGCTGCCGCTGCGCGACAGCCCCGGCATCAAGGCGAACATCTGGAATACGCCTATCACCAGCGCATCGAGCCAACTCATCGCCTCAAGCCCTTTCTGGCCTGTCAGCCAGCGTTCTCCCAGCCACAGAAAGAGCGCCGTTAGCAACAAGAATCCGGCCGACCAACGCGGATCGGCAAAGGCCGCTTCCAGTTTGCTCTCCAACAGATAGCCCGCTACCGCCGCCGGGATTGAGGCCAAAATAATGTACCACCCCAAGCGGGATTCCACATTGTCCAGCGGCCGGCGCGTCGCCAAACCTTGCCAGACCCCTTTCAGAATCAACCAGATGTCACGCCGGAAATAGAGCAAGGCAGCCAGCAGCGTCCCCTGATGCACCACGACAACGGCGCTCAGCCCCGGCTCCGGCAAACCTAAGATGGCAGGCACCAGCACCAAATGGCCGGAACTCGAAACGGGGAGAAACTCGGTTGCCCCCTGAATGATTCCCAAAATAAGCGCTTCTAAGATAGACACAATGATCCCTCTCGCGATGATTTAGGTGGTTATGGCAGAATGCAGTCCGAGGGCCTGTGCGAAGGTGTCAGACCACCTTCTGTTTTGTTAGGGAGGCGCCGGTTCCGCCGCCGGATAATGGCTCAAGAATTCCTGAGCGAAAAGGGCCAATTGCCCTGCCTGGATCGCCTCGCGTAGCTGGCGCATCAAGTCAACCAGAAAGTGGACGTTGTGAGTTGTCAGCAGAATATGGCCGAGAATCTCGTCACACTTCACCAGGTGGCGCAGATACGCCCGGCTGAAATGCCCGCACGTGTAACAGGCGCAATCATCCGCCAGGGGGCGAGCGTCGCGGGTGAATTGGGCGTTGCGTAAATTGAGCCGACCGCCCAGCACCAACGCGCTGTTGTGGCGCGCCAGGCGCGTTGGCAGCACGCAATCGAAAATGTCCACGCCGCGTAGCACCCCATTCACGATATCCTCTGGCGCGCCGACCCCCATAAGATAACGCGGCCGATCCGCCGGCAGGAGCGGCTGCAACCAATCCAGGACTTGATGCATCTCGGCTTTTGTCTCGCCCACCGCCAGGCCGCCGATAGCATAGCCGGGCAGGTCTAGATCAGTCAGGAAACGGGCGCTCATCTCGCGCAAATCACGAAACACGCCGCCTTGTACGATGCCGAACAAGGCTTGATCCGAGCGCGTTTTGGCCGCCAGGCAGCGCAGCGCCCAGGGTTGCGTGCGTTGCAGCAAAGAGTGGCGCAGGTAATCATAAGCATGGGGGTCGGCGCACTCATCGAACAACATGATAATGTCCGCACCCAGGCTTTCTTGAACCTGTAGGCTGATTTCCGGCGTGAATCGGTGATACGAACCGTCATGATGGGATTGGAACGTGACGCCGTCATCGTCAATGCGGCGGGTGGCGCTGAGGCTAAAGACTTGAAAACCACCGCTATCGGTCAGAATCGGCCGATCCCAACCCATAAACCGGTGCAATCCCCCCAGCTCGCGCACCAACTCCGCGCCCGGCCGCAAATACAAATGATATGTATTGCTCAGCACCAATTCCGCCCCTAGCGCCGTCAAATCGCTGGGACGCAAGGCTTTCACCGTCGCCTGGGTGCCTACCGGCGCGAAGACCGGCGTCGTCACCCGCCCGTGAGGGGTCTCGAAGCGCCCGACCCGCGCCGCCCCATCCGTCGCCAACACCGTAAAACCGAACATTGCGCTTGCCATTATAAACCAGGCCGGGTCAATTAGCGACTCGCCTCCCAGAGCGAGTACAATAGTTAACCGGCAGCTGAACAAACCGGCCTTGCTCTAGCGCCGGAGGTTCCGCCGCCGCCGAAAAACCGAACTGCCGCCGCTATGGGAGTTTCTTATGCAAGCGCTCGTCTTTGATGCTCATGGCGATCTTAGCCAGGTTCACCTGGCCGATATGCCCATCCCGCCGATTGGCGCCCAGGATGTGTTGCTTCAGGTCAAAGCCGCCGCCTTCAACCGGCTTGATCTGTGGGTGTTGCAGGGCTGGCCTGCTCTGAAACTAAAATTGCCGCACATTCTCGGCAGCGATGGAGCCGGCGTCATCGCTCAAGTGGGCGCAGCCGTCACCCGCTATGCCGCCGGCGACCGCGTGGCCGTCAATCCGACCCTGCATTGCGGTGAATGTCCGTATTGCGTGACCGGCCGCGACAATATGTGCGACCGCTTCGCCATTTTCGGCGAACATGCCGACGGTTTCATGGCTGAATACATCGCCGCGCCCGCCCGGAACCTCATCCACCTGCCGGAACACGTCAGTTTTGCCGCCGCCGCCGCCGCCTCTCTGGTCTATGTGACTGCCTGGCATTCGCTCATTATGCGCGGCCGATTACAAGCCGGGGAAGATGTGCTAATTGTGGGGGCTGGCGGCGGCGTCAACACCGCCGCCATTCAGATTGCGCGTTTGGCGGGCGCGCGTCGCATCTATGTCGTCGGCGCTGACGACAACAAACTGGCCCGCGCCCAAACGCTGGGCGCCGATGTTGTCATTGACCGCCGCCAGGAAGATTGGGCCAAGGCGGTTTTCCAGAAAAGCGGCCGGCAAGGCGTTGACATCGTGGTGGATAACGTCGGCGCGGCCACTTTTCATCTCTCTTTGCGCGCATTGAAAAAAGGGGGGCGTCTGTTAACTGTGGGCAACACCAGCGGGCCAAAGTTTGAGTTTGACAACCGATTGATGTTTGCCAAACACCTGGAGATTATCGGCAGCACCATGGGCACGCAGGCCGATTACGAGAAGGTGATGGGGCTTGTGTTTAGTGGAAAATTGCAGCCGGTAATTGATTCAATCTCCCCGTTGTCGGGGGGGCAGGCGGCTCTCCAACGCCTGGCAGCCGGGGATGTGGCGGGCAAGCTCGTTCTGGAGATATGAAATAGGCCGGGGGGCCGGCCGACGGTTCGGTGGCTGGCCCCCCATTCCTCTCAGGCGCTTACTTGCGCATTTTCTTCTCTATTTTCCTCTGATGGCGCTCGATCTTGGCCCACTCTTCCGGCGTGAATTCGTCCTTGTGTTCTTGGGCGCGCGCTACAATCGCCATTAATTGCGCTTCCGCGGCGCTCTTGTCTTCGGCGGCGTCATAGCTGGCTACAGCTTGCCGCCATTCCTGGCGGAATGACTTGATCGCCGCCGAGTGCTTGCCCGTCTGGGCTTTGGCTTTGCCGGCGTTCTCGATGTTGCCCGTCAGCTTGGCTAACACCTGTTCGGCCTTCTCCCGCTGGGGAGCCGGCAACTCATCTTTGTGTTGGTCGTAGACGGCTTGGGCTTTTTGTATCCACTCGGCGCGCTCGGTGGGGGTTAGCGCCTGGCGGGCCATCTCAATGGCGTGTTTGTAATCTTGGGCTGCGGTTGACATGGTTAAACTCCTGGGTGGTGTGGGGTAGATTCGATTGTTAGATAAGGCGTTGACAGGCGCGACGCATTATTTGGCGGTTGCCAAGTGTTGCAAGCGGCGTGAAACCCGTTTCAACTGCGCTTCGCTGAAGTGCTCTTTATGGGCCAGCATATCCTTGTGGGCCGCGCGCGCCTCAAGCAAATGGCGGTCTCGTTCGGCGGGGGTAGCGGCATTTTCGGCTTTCTGGAGCAATTCCATCAAGTCATCATAAATTGCAGCAAATTGATCGTTAGCCATGACAACTCCTCGTGTGTTGGACAATAAACTATTAGACAATGCGGCGCGTTTTTGGTCACATGGGCAGGAGGGATGGGATGACTCACGACGGGC
>JAYRVN010000186.1:0-4551 GCA_041918535.1 Chloroflexota bacterium | reverse complement strand
CGGTGCCGACCGATATGGACGGGCGCGTGCTGCATGAGGTGTTTACCGGGGCGTTGGCGGATCCGGCGCTGGTGCGCCGGTGCGCGCCGGATGAGGCGCAGGCAGGGAATTCGGCCGAATTTTCCTCCGCCGACGCTGACGCCTTGCGCGACCGCTTACGCGGCCTGGGCTATGTCGGGTTCAACTAGCCGTATGACCCCGCTCGCCAGCGTTATTATCGTCGGTTACAATGGCGCGCGCTTTGTGGATAGTTGTCTGAGCGCCCTGCTGGATCAATCCTGGCCGCCGGAGCGCTATGAAATAATCTATGCGGATAACGGTTCGGCCGAATCCCCCCTCCCAGCCATTCAAGCGCGTTACCCCGGCGTGCGCTGCCGGCAATTCGAGCGCAACCTGGGCTTCGCCGCCGGCAACAACCAGGCATTGACGGAGGCGCGCGCTGACATCTTGCTCTTTCTCAACCAGGACACCGTCGTTCATCACGCCTGGGTGGCTGAAATGGTGAACGTCTTGCGCGACCAGCCTGACCTGGGCGCGGTCTACGCCAACCAGATTTTGCCCGCCGACCCGGAATTCGCGGCGGCCGATCGTTATGGTCCGCCCCAACGCGCCAACGTCTGGCAATTGACCTGGGGCGGCTACGCCCGCTGCCTGAGCCGGCCGCCGCAGACAACGCTTGTCCCAACGCCCTGTTTATCCGGCGGCGCGTTCGGGATGCGGCGGGCGGTGTTAGCCCGCCTGGAGACGCTTTTCGACGCCGATTACGGCAGCTATGGGGAGGATATTGACTTGGGACTGCGCTTGCAATTAGGGGGGTATGGAGTAGCCTTAGCCCCGCAGGCGGTTGTGTTTCATGCTACGGGTTCCGGCTTGCATAATCCGTCGGCGTCTGTTGCGCCCTTCGTGGCTATGCGAACTGCGCTGCGCGTGATGCGCAATCGCTGGCTGACGTATTACAAGGTGATGGATTCGGCCGAATTTCTGCTCTTTTTCCCCTGCCTGCTCCTGGGCGCGCCCGGCAAAGCCTGGCAATGGCGCGTCGCCTGGCCCTTACGCCTGGCCGCCGCGCTGGCCTTCATCCCTCTCAACCTGTTAGCCCTACTGCAAGCGCTCCGCGCCTTACCCGGCTACCGCGCCCAACGTCGCCGCCTCCAGGCCCAGCGGCGCGCCCCGCGTTTCTGGCTGATGCGCCGCCTTGTCACCCAGCGCCGCGACGTCTGAGCCTATACCTCGTCAGCCGTCGTTCACCTCGCCATGCCTGCCCTGCGTCATCGCTCATTTCGCCTGTTCCTCGGCAGCCAATTCCTCTCCGTCACCGGTTTGGCCCTACAACTGATCGTCGTCAGTTGGCAAGTCTATCGCCTCACCGACTCCGCCTTTATGCTGGGACTGATTAATTTTGCCTCGCTCTTGCCGGGTTTGCCCGCCTCATTGGCTGCCGGCGTGCTAAGCGATCGCCTGTCGCGCCGGCAGCTTATCCTTACCACAGAGACGGTCTTGTTAGGACAAGCCCTGATCCTGGCCGGGCTAACCTGGAGCGGGCGCATTCAGGTCTGGCACATTTTCGTCCTGAGCATCATCTGGGGCGTAGCCTCGGCGCTGGAACAACCGGCCCGCATGGCTTTCATGGCCGACATCGTCGAGCCCGGCGATCTAAGTAACGCCATCGCCCTGAACGCCTCAACCTATAACACCGCCTATATCCTGGGCCCGGCCTTGGCCAGCCTGCTCATCATCCCGCTAGGCGAAGCGGGTTGCTTCTTCATCAACGCCGTATCGTATGTGCCGGTTTTGGCGGCCCTGCTGATCATTCCCGCGCCGCCGCCCTTGCCGACCGGGGGCGCGTCGTCGCTGACCGGCAGCTTGCGCGAAGGTTTCCACTACGTCTACCAACACCCCACCCTCCTGGTCTTACTGTTGACCATCGGCGTGAGCAGTTTTGGGGGCATGTCTTATCTCAGCCTGATGCCCGCCCTGGTGCGCGAGACGTTGGGATTGGGGGCGCGCGAGTTAGGTTTTTTGCTAACCGCGGCCGGAATCGGCGCTGTCATCGGGGCCTTGTGGGTGGCCGGCTTGAAGCCCGTCCGTCGGGGGGCCTGGCTGACGCTGGGCGCTATTCTAGCGCCCTTGTGGTTGTTTGGCCTGAGTTTTTCGCGCGCGCTGCCGCTAAGCCTGGGTTTGATTGTTTTGACGGCAGCCGCCAGCGCCCTGCGCAATCTGCTGTGCAACAGCTTTGTCCAACTGCTGGCGGAGCGGCAATACCACGGTCGGGTCATGAGTCTCTATGCGCTGCTGTTTAACGGAATGCCGCGCGCCGGGGCCCTGGTCTTGGGTGGCGTGGCGGAGTTGGTTGGTGTATCATGGGCTTTAACTTTGGGCGCGGCCTTGGCCCTGGCTTGGGCGGTCGGTTTGACAATCTGGCAACCTGCCGTCCGTCGTCTGGAATGATGGCTGCCGGCCCTGACAGTGCCGCTAGAAAAGCCATAAACCCTTTTGCTCACCCAAATGGAAACGGAACCGCGTTATGAACAGTCAGCGTAAAGTGGTTGTTATCGGTCTGGACGGGGCCACGCTCGACTTGATTGAGCCGTGGGCGGCCGCGGGCTATTTGCCGCATCTGGCGGGGTTGATGGCGCGCGGGACAACGGCGCGCCTGCAAACGGTGTTGCCGCCGCTGACCGGGCCGGCCTGGACTTCGTTTATCACAGGTTTGAATCCGGGCCGGCATGGGATTTATGATTTTGTGGGGTTTCGGCCGAATTCCTACACCCTCGCCCCCTATACCAGCGCTCAACGCCATGGCCCTTCCCTCTGGGCACAACTCAGCCAGGCCGGCCGGCGCGTCGGCGTGATCAACGTCCCACTCACCTACCCGCCCGAAGCCGTCAACGGCTTCCTAATTAGCGGCCTCATGACGCCGCCCGACGCCACCGATTACGCCTATCCACCCGACATCGCGGCGCTATTGCGGCAGGCCGTCCCCGACTACGTGGTGCAGCCGCCTGGCATCTACTTCGCCAAAGGGCGCGAGGCTGCGTTAGTGCAAGCCGCCCGCGCCATGACCGAACAACACCTCCAGGCCAGTTTACATTTGCTGCGCGCCACCTCGTGGGACTTCTTCATGACCGTCTTTATGGCGACCGATGTCATTCAACACGCCGCCTGGCACTTTTTCGACGCCACCCACCGCGAACATGTGGACTCCCCCTTGCGCGACGCCATACGCGATTGCTACCGGCAGGTGGACGCCGGCATCGGCCAGATTTTGGCCGCGCTGGATGAGCAAACCACCGTCTTGATCATGTCCGATCACGGTTTCGGGCCGATGGAAGATTACTTTCACCTGAACACCTGGCTCTGGCAACAAGGCTGGCTGCGCCTGAAAACTACTCCGCGCACGCGCCTGAAGCAACTGCTCTTCCGATTGGGCATGACGCCGGTGGCCGCCTACGGCTGGCTCAACCGCCTGGGGCAGACTGACCGCGTAACCCGGCAGGTGCGACAACAGCGCCAGACCGTTCGCAGCCGCTTGCAACACCTCTTCTTATCGTTCGAGGATGTAGATTGGCCGCGCACCCGGGCCTATTCGCTGGGCAATGCGGGCGCGATCTGGCTCAATCGTCAGGGGCGAGAGCCGGACGGCAGCGTCGCGCCAGGAGCGCCGGCCGAAACGTTGCTGAACGAGATCACCCAGGCTTTGCAGGCTTTGCGCCATCCGCGCACCGGGCAACCGATTGTTGATCAGGTGTGGCGCGGCGAAGAAGTGTATCACGGTCGCCAAATGCAACGCGCGCCGGATTTGCTTTTTTCGCCGCTGGATTGGCGCACTCACGCCTATGGGCAGGTAGAGTTCTCGGCGCGGCGCTGGCTGGAACCCGCCTTTGACCGCACAGGCGGCCATCGCATGGAAGGCGTGTGCATCCTGGCCGGGCCGGAGGTGAAGCCGGGCTATCGTCTTTCCGACTGTCGGATCATTGATCTGTGTCCGACGATTTTGGGGTTGCTGGGCGCGCCGCTTTCGGCCGAAATGGATGGTCGTTTTCTGGCCGAGGTCTTCACTCAACCCTTTGAGTTGCGCTGGAGGGCCGCCTCGGAGGAAGAAGATTCGGCCGATTCCCCCGACGCACTCACCGCGGCCGAAGCCCTGGCCCTGCGTCAACAACTCAAGAATCTAGGCTACGCCGCATGACCCGCCGTTTACTCCTCGCCGGCTGTCTCATCTGCCTGCTCGCTTGCGCTCGCCTGACGTTGCCCCGCCCGGTCGGCCCGGGCCGCTCCACCGCCACCGCCGTTCCCGCCCTTGCCGTCACCGCCACGCTTACGCCTGCCGTCGCCGCCACGCCCACCACCTCGGCCGCCGTCACCCTGTTCCCCTCAGCGCCGACCGATGTGACCCAGGCCAGCCTTTTCATCGTCATGGGCGACTCTTGGGCCGCGCAAATGGGTTTGAACCTGGACCCCCTATTGCGCGCGCGCGGCTTCACCGGCCGTTTTGTCAGCGTCGGCGCGGGGGGAACGGACACCGGCCAATGGGCGGCCGATGCCGACGGG
>JAYRVN010000185.1:0-6501 GCA_041918535.1 Chloroflexota bacterium | reverse complement strand
CCAAGAGGGCGAAGTCCGCTTGGGTAGGTTTGTCTCGGCGCGCTCATCATTTAACATCGCTCGAACCCTCGCTCCCGGATGAAGATTCTTGTTTATTCCGCGCTACTTCGAGTCGCAACTTCTCCACCTCCAACCGCACTTTTTCCAGATCAAGGTCGGCGAATTGTTGCTCTCGTCGCTCTCTGCGCCAGGCGATCCAGGTGGTGATGATAAAACTGACCAGCGATGTAATGGACGTGAGCAAAGACGCCACAGATAGGATGGTCGGCAGGTTGATTGTTTCCGGCGTCAGCGGCGGGACGCCGACTGAACCCTCGCCAGAGTCCGCCAGCCACAACAGACCCGATAGGAGCAATACCACGCACGAAATGACGAACACCCAGCCGAATCTGGAGCGATACTTTTTCAATTGCGTAATGGATAGTGTCATGGTTGTTACCTGCTAACCTGCGCTCAGGCACCTGCCGAGCGGAAAGCGCCATGGGTCAGACGCCTGCAACCTGGACTGGATGGCGGCGCCGACTCATTTAAATTCATTCAGCCAGCGGATTTGGTTTTTCAATTCTGCGGCCGACACCGTGTTGAGCAAGCGCAACAACCGACGGCGCAAAACATCCAACATCTCTTCGGTGGAGAGTATAATGCCCCAATGTTCTTTGCCTTCCGCCAGATAACCCATATGCCGCATGTTGAAGTCTTTGTGGTTGAACGTGACGATGGCTCTTTCGTTGGACGCGGCGTAGGCTAGTTGCTCGTCGTCATCGGCTGTTCGTAACTGTTTTCTTCACGCACGATATCTATCTCAACCTTGTTGTCGTGATAATACGCTAACGCGCTGAACACCTGAGCCGGTTCGAGGTAGTTCCATTCTGCCAGGATGTCTTCAAGAGACATACCCACTTTATAGTAGTAGCCAACAATATGCCAAACGGCAATGCGCGTGCCTTCGATGATGGCCTGACCACCTAGCACGCCGTCAATTTTTACAATATGCGGATACGCGGTTGAATGGACTACTTGATGTTTTGTGCTCATACCGCACCTATCCCTTTCGCCTTTGAGCATGATTATAGACCTGTTGTGAGTAAGGGCAAACGCAGCCGGGCCGCCCTTGTCTCTGCGAAACTCATGTGACCGAATCCCGCCCATGCGCTTCGCCCGACGCGATTCGGCGTGGTATTTTGGCCGCGTTCGGGGTATGCTTTAGCCATCTTGCGGTGGATGTGACGACCCTTATGCATCTGGCAAAACACGCCAAACACACTCGACTGGAAAATATGTTGGCCGGCGGACCGGTGGATCGGCCGCCGGTGGCGCTGTGGCGCCACTGGCCCGGCGACGATCAGGACGCCACGACGCTGGCGGCCGCGCACATTAAATGGCAACAGGATTATGACTGGGACCTGGTCAAGGTGTCGCCGTCGAGCAGCTTTTGCTTGCGCGATTGGGGCGCGCAGGATCGCTGGACGGGTCATATCGAAGGCACGCGGGAGTATACCGGTCGGGTGGTGGTGGATTCGGCCGATTGGTCCCGCCTCACCCCGCTTGACCCGACTCAAGGGATGTTGGGTTTGACCCTGGCCGCTTTACGCCAGACGCGAGCCGCCCTGGGGCCGACGATCCCTATCGTGGCGACCATTTTTTCGCCGCTGGCGCAGGCCAAAAATCTGGCCGGCGAGGAACGCTTGCTTACGCACTTGCGCCGGGAACCGCAAGCCGTTGTCGAGGGGCTGGCGACGATCACGGAATCCACCTTGCGCTATCTAGAGGCGGTGAGGGCGACGGGGGTAGACGGCATATTTTATGCGGTGCAACATACGCGTTACACTCGTTTGAATGCAGAGGAGTATCGGCGATTCGGCCGAATCCATGACCTCGCCCTCCTCCATGCCGCCCAGGACCTCTGGCTCAACCTGTTACACGCCCATGGCGAAGACGCCTATTTGGAACCCCTGGCCGACTATCCCGTTCAAGTTATCAACTGGCATGACCGCGAAAACGGCGTTAGTCTGGCTGAAGGCATGAAAGAATTACCCATGTCCGTCAGTGGCGGCGTTAGCCGTTGGACGCTCCACGCTGACACCCCCGACGCCGCCCTGGCCGAAGCCCGCGACGCCTGGCAGCAGACCGGCGGCCGGCGTTGGCTGCTCTCCACCGGCTGCGTCATCATGACCAACACCCCCACGCGCAACATTCGCGCCTTGCGCGAACTGGTTGGCGCTTAACGCTTATTGACCCCTGTCTATGTCACCCTCTCCCTTATCGCCTATTCTCATCGTCGGCGCCGGCATGGCCGGATTGGCCGCAGCCCGCACCCTCCACGCCGCCGACCGGCCGGCCATCGTCCTGGAAGCGCGTCAGCGCCTCGGCGGTCGTACCTACACCGACCACACCCTCGGCCTCCCGGTTGACCTGGGCGCGGCCTGGATTCACGGCCCCATCGGCAATCCGCTCACCCCGCTGGCTCACCGTTTCGGCCTCCGTACCGCCCCCACCGATTTTCTCAACCGTGAAGGTAATCGCCTCCTGGCCTTCGACGGGGCCGGCGCGCCGCTTGATTTACCCCCGTACACCGAAGGGCTGCAATACTATGAAGGGGCCATGCTCCACCTGCACGCCTCCGCGCTCACCGATCCGTCGGTGCGTGATGCCCGCTCGCTGGCAGAGCTTTACGCGCTCGGTCAGCCGCCCAGCGACCATCTGACCCCGCTGCAAAGCCTGGGGTTTTACTACTCCTCGGTTATCCGGCCGCAATTCCTGGATGCCGCCGACCTGGATGAGATTGATTGGCAGCTGGCCGCCGGCTATGTGAAGTTGCCGGGCGGTGATTGGTTGCTGCCGGGCGGCGGCTATGGGCAACTGGCAGCGGGCCTAGCTGACGGCCTCGATATCCGCACTAACGTGGTCGTCACCTCGGTCATCTGGGACGAGGCGGGTGTGACCTTGCGGACCAGCGCCGGTGATTGGCGCGCCAACCAGGTCATCCTGACCTTGCCGCTGGGAGTTCTTCAGGCGGGCGCTGTGGCCTTCCAACCCGAGCTGCCGGCCGCCAAACAAGCCGCCATCGCCCGCCTGGGTATGGGGCACTATGAAAAACTGGTCTTGCGGTTTCCACGCCAATTCTGGCCCGATGCGCCGCAGCGTTTTCAATTCCTCACCGACCAGCGCCCGGAGTTGTTCACCTCTTGGCTGAACCTGGCGCATTACAGCGGCGAGCCGGTACTGGCAACCTATCATGCCGGCAGCCGTGCGCGGCACATCAACCGTTGGCCGGATGAACCCTTGGTGGCGGCGGCGCTGGAGACGTTGCGCCATTTGTTTGGCCCGTCCGTGCCCGCTCCGACAGCCTATGTGCGCACACATTGGGAAGATGATCCCTTCACCCGCGGCAGCTATTCCTTCTGGAAAGTGGGATCGCAGGCAGGCGATCGGCAGGCATTGGCGGAACCGACGGCGGGACGGTTGTTCTGGGCGGGCGAAGCGACGCATTCCCGATACTTTGCCACCGTACACGGGGCTTATGAAAGCGGTGTGCGTGCCGCCCGCCAGGTGTTACGCGACCCGGCGTGATCCGCTTGAATAGGAGCGCCGGCAGTCGCGGTTCCGGCCGCGCCCGTACCCCGCCGCAAGGGTGGGTGCGGGCTTGCGTATCGTCAATATCCGATTACAATATCGGCTTAGCATGTTGCGCCTACCGGCTACGGTTGGGACAGCCCGGTTGAGTCGGCGTATTGGCCGGCCCGCCTCTGCCGCTGCGGCATGTTTCACAAGCAATGACTCCCGGAGGTGGCATGAATGGCCGCTGGAATTGCTGTTGAATTGCAGGCGGTCAGCAAGCGTTTTGGCGAGCTGACGGCGGTGGATAATGTCTCGCTAACCATCAGGGAAGGCGAATTCTTTTCGTTGTTGGGCCCAAGCGGTTGTGGCAAGACGACGAACTTGCGCATGATCGCCGGTTTTGAGTTGCCGACAAGTGGCGAGATTTTCCTGACCGGGGAGCCGGTGGGGCAACTTCCCCCTTTCAAGCGCAACGTGAACACCGTTTTTCAGAGTTATGCGCTCTTCCCGCACCTGACTGTGGAAGATAACGTGGCTTTTGGCCTGCAAATGAAGAAAGTCCCGGCCGGGGAGATTAAGCAGCGTGTGGCTGAGGCCTTGGATATGGTGCGCTTGCCTAACATCGGGCGGCGTCAGCCGCATCAACTGTCGGGTGGACAAAGGCAGCGGGTGGCGTTGGCGCGGGCGTTGGTGAATCGGCCGAAAGTCCTTCTCCTGGATGAACCCCTGGGCGCGCTTGACCTCAAGCTACGCAAGGCCATGCAGATCGAACTCAAAGCGTTGCAACGCCAACTTGGCATCACCTTCATCTTTGTCACGCATGACCAGGAAGAAGCTCTGGTCATGAGCGACCGTATCGGCGTCATGAACGAGGGCAAACTGCTCCAGGTCGGCGACCCTAAAGATATCTATGATCGGCCGACCAGCCGTTTCGTGGCTGATTTCATCGGCGAAACCAACTTCATCCCCTGTCGTGTTTTGCGGCAGACGGGCGATTTGGCCGCCATTCGATTGGCCGACAACATCACGCTCAAGGCTGAGGCTGACCGTCCAGTTCAGCCGGGGCAAGAGGCAACGCTGGCTATCCGCCCGGAAAAGATTCATTTGCACACGCTCCACACAGCCAACATCGAAGACGACGGCGTTTTCCCCGGCGTCATTACTGCCGCCACCTTCATCGGCACCGACACGCGCTTCACCGTTTCCCTGGCAGAGCACGTGCATTTGGAAGTCCGTTCACAAAACATCAACCCCGGCGATGAGGAGTTCGGGATAGGCCGGCAGGTGGCTGTCAGTTGGCAACCCCGTTCCGCGCGCTTGTTAACCAGTTAACCGCCGGATGATGCCTGCATCGTCCGGCCAAGACCCCGCCCCGGCCTGATCCCGCCCATTACGGCGCATGAAGGAGGTTCTATGACCACCCGTCGGCAAAATGTTTTGCGCTTTCTGTTGACGCCCGGCGCGTTATGGTTGCTGCTATTTTTTATCATCCCTGCCGTGTTGGTGGTCGTCTATAGCGTTCTGACTCGACGCGATGGCGGCGGGGTGATCTGGCAATTCAGCCTGGAAGCCTACAAGAAGCTGTTTAGCCCCACGCAAGGCGCGGTGATCAACGATTTCGCCCTGATTTTTTTCCGTTCCTTGTGGTGGGCCGTGCTTACATCGGCGGTGTGTTTGCTGTTTGGTTACCCACTGGCCTTTTTCATCGTCTTGCAGCCGCCGGCGCGACGCAACACCTACTTATTCCTGGTGCTGATCCCATTTTGGACGAACTTTCTGGTGCGCACCTACGCTTGGAAGTTCATCTTGAATAACAACGGCTTGCTGAACATCGTTTTGGAGGCGCTCAAGCTGCCGAAGGTGTCCATTATCAACACAACCACGGCGGTTCTGATCGGGTTGGTGTATGGCAACTTGCCTTTCATGGTGCTGCCGCTGTACGCTTCGATTGAAAAACTGGATTTCACACTCATCGAGGCCGCGCAAGACTTAGGCGCTAATTATTGGCGGGTGTTGACGCGGGTGGTGCTGCCGGTGACATTGCCGGGCATTATCGCCGGCAGCATTCTGGTTTTCATCCCGGTGACCGGCCAATATATTGTGCCTGCCATTCTAGGCGGCGGCAAGGTGGCGATGTTGGGCACCTTGCTGGCGCAGCAATTCGGCGCGGCTTTGAACTGGCCTTTCGGTTCGGCCGTATCCGTCATCTTCATGTTGGTTCTGACTGCCGGCGTTGTCTTCTATTTGCGCAGCGAAGCCCGCCGCGAAGATGAGGAGGCTACCGTATGAGCGCCGTGGCTGCCGTCCCCGCCCGCGCGCAGGTCGCGCCCGCCAACCGATTGCTCACCGCCGGCAAGCGGTTGTTATGGGCAAACATGCTCATCTCCTTTGTATTTCTCTACGCGCCCATCCTGATCCTGGTCGCTTTCTCATTCAACGACTCGCGCCTGGGCGCGCGCTGGGAAGGCTTTACCTTAAAATGGTATGTCACCATGTTCAACAGCGAGGCGGTGCTGGGCGCGTTTCGCAACAGCTTGATTGTGGCCGCCGTTTCCACCGTTCTTTCCACTATTTTGGGCACGATGACAGCGATGGCGATGGAACGCTTTCGCTTTCCTGGGCGACGGCTATATGATGGCGTGTTGTATCTGCCGATCATCATCCCGGATATTGTTATGGCCGTGTCGTTGCTGGCCTTTTTCTCGCTGATCATTGACGCGCTGAACAACATGCTGGGGTTGGCGGGCAGCAACGCGATTCGGCCCGGATTGCCGACGGTGATTATTGCGCATGTGGCCTTTAACATCAGCTTTGTGGCGATTGTCGTGCGCACGAGCTTGCGCGAACTCGATCCCCATTTTGAGGAGGCGGCGCAAGATTTAGGGGCGGACGAATGGACGACATTTCGGCGGGTGACGCTGCCGCTCATCATGCCGGGCATTT
>JAYRVN010000184.1:0-4139 GCA_041918535.1 Chloroflexota bacterium | reverse complement strand
TAATCGGCCAACGCCTGCTGCAACTGCTCTTCCGTCACGCTCCCTAGATCACCCTGCCGGTACGCCGCATTGGAAAAAGCGATAAATGTTTCCGCCCAAGTGTTGACCACCAGGGCTGACTCGGCTGCCCGACGCGCGTCCACCGATAGTTGCAGGATATTGCCGGCCGTTTTGATTGACACCCGCTGCGCCAGGCGCGCTACCGTCCAATCCGCTTGCATATCAACCGGCAGGGCCTGGGCTGTTTGTTCCAGTACAGCCCCACTAACGGCCAGCGCCGACAAGGTTAGACGGCGCACATCGGGATTGGTTAAACGCACAATTTCATCTTCGGACAGTGTGCTGAGTCGTGGATCAATGGTGATGTCCACCCGTCCTTTCAGGAGCAGCACGTTGGCTGTGGCGGTGTAAGTGCGGGGCAATAGCAGGCTTGCCAAAAGGGCGGCCAACATCGCCAGTAAGGCGCCGGCCACAATGATTTGCCACCAACGCCGTAAGACGGAGTAATACCAACGCAGTTCCATAACCTACCCTCAATGAGAAGTGGTCGTCAGCCGCTTGTTTGGTCGTCTGACTCAACCGGTTTTTGCGCCGGTGAGTTGCCGATAAACCGTTTCGGTTTGTCGAGCCAGGGCGGGCCAACTATAGCGTTCAGCGGCTTTGAGACGACCTGCCTGACCCATTTTAACGCAAAGGGCGGGATTATCCAGTAGAGTTGTGATTTTCTCAGCTAACCATGAAGGTTCGGCCGGCCCTAGGAAGCCGTCAACGCCGTCTTGCACGACACAAGCGACAGCCGGGATAGCCGCGCCGATGACGGGCTTGCCTAATTGCCATGCCTCCACATAGACACCGCCGAAGCTCTCCTGGGTGGAAGGCACACAGAGCAGGGCGCAGGCTGCCAGAGCCGCCGTTTTGTCGGCCAGGCTGAGGCTGCCCAGCTCAAGCACCCGCGAGTCGGTTACCCGTTCAAAGACGCGGCGGGAAGCCCGGGTCGGCGGCCCGATGAATAGGAAATGCGCTTGCGGATGTGTTTGCCAGACTTGAGGCGCGGCTCGTAACACAGCCTCAAACCCTTTGTAAGGATATTTTTGCCCCAAGAACAGAACAATCGGCCCGTTCAGGTTGTAACGCCGCCGGAAGGCTATCGGGTCGGGGTTTGGGGCCAGGACGGCGCCTGTGCCGGTGATGAAAATGCGTTCGGGTGGCACGCCGAACTGTGCCAGGGTGGATTTTTCGGCCGAAGTCAGGGCAATGACGGCATCGGCTTGTCGGTAGAGCCAATGATAATGTCGGTAAGCGAAACCTTTCCAACGCGGATGGTGAAAAGGCGTTAACACGAAGGGAATTTGCCGTTCGCGCGCCAGCGCCAGAGAGGCGAAAGCCAACGGTTCCCGCCCCACACGGCCATGATGGATGAGGTCCGGCGCGGCAGAGACGGCGCGCAGATGGGGTAAGAGGCGTTTCGCCAGGTGTTCGATGGCAGGGCGCGACCAGAGGTAGTAACCCAACGCCCAGGGCAGCGCTTGTGTCTTGTCGCCCCACGACAAATTGATCGGGAAAACGGGCACGCCGTTAAGCGTGTAGGGCGCGCCGCCGGGAGCCGAAAGCGTTGTGCCTAGCAGCCAATCCGTGCGATTGGTTTGCCAGAAGGCGCTCACTCGCAAACTGTGCCGCGGCAGAAGTTCACGCGCCAGGGCGTGTAGATAGGCTTGCGCGCCGCCAATGGACGGAGGATAAGCGGTTTGGGTGAAAAGGAGGTCCACCGGTCAATCCGCCTTGCCGTCAAGGCGCGTCGGGGCGCTGAGCGTATAGACAGGCTTGATAAAGTTGATAGGTGGCGGCTGCCGCCTGTTGCGGGCTGAAGCGGCGTTGGGCGATCTGGCGCGCGTTTTCGCTCAGGCGTTGCTGCTCGGCGGGATTTTCCAGCACACGTCGCAGGGCCTGGGCAAGTTGTCCTGCGTCGCCGGCCGGCGCGCGATAGCCGGATTCGCCATCCTGGATGAGGTGGGCGGTGCTGGGGATGGTTGTGGTGACTACCGGACAGCCGGCGGCCATGGCTTCGGCCACGACGACCGGGGAAGCTTCCAGGTGCGACGGCAGGCAGAACAGGGTGCAGGCGGCATACTCGTCTAGCAGGGCATCGCGATGGAGATGTCCCAGGAAGTGGACGTGGGCGTCTAAACCCAGGTGTTGGGTGAGTTGGCGGACATGCGCTCCATAGGCGGCGTAGGTATCCATACAGGCGCCGGCCACACGCAATTCGGCCGATATTCCCGCCGCCCGCACTTGCCCCAGCGCCTCGATCAAATCCGCCAATCCCTTGCGCTTCTGAATAGAACCCACATAGAGAATCCGGGCAGGCGTGGTCGGACGGCGGGTCAGATGAAATAGGCCCTCCTCGACTGGATTCTCAATGGTATGCAGGCGCGCGCGTGTGTAGGGGCGAATGGTGTCCGCCACAAATGGGCTGATAATGACGATGTCTCGCGCGCGCCGAACACACGCGCGTTCTGTTTGTTCCCAGATGAAACGGCGCAACCAGCCGCGCAGGCGACCACCACGCGGATCAATCGCGGCTTCTAGATGGTTGATGCCATGAACCGTCACGATAGTGGGCAGGCCCGTGTTGAAGGCCGCCCACGGGTAAGCCGCCGCCTGACCGTGAGCGTGAATCAGGTCGGGTTGTAGCGCCCGCAAGGCGTCGGCTACGCTACGCCGGTCGGTGGTAAGCATCGATCGCGTGTGCGAGATGGCGCGTGGCGAGGGCAAGTGGTGCGTTTGCCAGCGAGGGTATTGGCGGTGAATGATTCGGCCGATTTGGGAGGCCTGGCTCCATTTCTCACAACTCACCACATGCAACTCTAAATCCGCATAGGCTGCCAGGCCCGTGAGCGTGTGGTAAATGACCGCCTGTATCCCACCTACCAGAACCTGTGGGTCTTCAGGAAAATCGCCGGCAATCACAACGCGCATGATCGATCAGAATGGGCCCACAGGCGACGACCGTTATGGCTCACCTTGACGCCCGGTGCAGAGTCAGGGGTAATTGTAGGGCAGCGAGCGAAAGGTCGTCCCTAGCAGGCTTGGCGCCGTCCAGCCGGTGAACGGGTCCATCAGGTAAGAGAAGAGAAAGCAGCGGCCGTTCGGCGGCGGAGGGACATAATTGTCGTTACTGTTGCGGTTTGTCCAGAAGACATAACGTTCCAGGTAAGAACGGCTCTCAAAACCGAAGACCGTCTCGGCCAATTCCTGCGCGTGCGCCGGATTGTTCATGCAAAAGGTCATCTCGGTCACCCAGATACGCGGGTCGGCAATACCCCAATCGTCGTGCAAGACGTCGTAATATTGGTCAAGCAACTGTAAATTCAGCGCGGCGCTCTCGCCGAACAGGTGCATGCCATAGGCATACACCTCCGGGTAACCGCAGGGCAGGGGCGACGGGTAGTTGCAGGTCAAATCAAGCACGGCCGCTCGCCAATTGTTCAGCCAGGTCAGGGTATAAGGGGTGATGTTGGCATCGAAGGCGTTGTTTGTCCCCACTATTTTGGCATAGGGCAGGGCCGCTTTCGTGTCAATATAGAATTGGGCGGCCTCATACACGTTCGTCAAATCGCATTGATTATAGGGCGCGCCTAATTCCGGCTCATTCACCCAGACCAGAAAACCATCATAGTCCGGCCCATACAAATCGAGCATCTCTTGCAATGAGGAGGCGTTTGGATCATTCTTGGGGTGGTCACACCACATGGACGGGATGAAAATTGCCCCGGGGTTTTGGTCTTGTAAGAGGTTCACATCGGTTAAGGCGTAGCGTGTATACCAGCCCAACTCCCAGGGGGGTTCCAGGGCAATCGTCGGCCGGTTGACATATGTTAAGCCCTTTTTGGGAGAGGCAGGGAGAGAGATACGAGGGGGGGAAGTGACAAAGGGCGACCAGTCCACGGCGCAGTTGACCAGGCCGCCGCTGCCGGTGGGGAGGTCGTTGTGGAAACAACTCGCCTGATCATCGGCCGGGCCGTCGGCCGCGCCCCAGTAATTGGCGGTGGCGTTGAGGCGGTAAACGCCGCTGCCGTCGTCGTAGTCGTTGTATACGGCGTAGCCGCCGTTGTCAAGCAGGCTACTGTCGGCCAGCGAAC
>JAYRVN010000183.1:0-4800 GCA_041918535.1 Chloroflexota bacterium | reverse complement strand
GTCCTCCGCTGTAGGCGCCGGCGATGCTGCCGGGGGGCAGCACGCGTTTGAGTTCATCCGCAGCGCGCTGCGGACTATGCAGGAACAGGCGGTCGTTGGGGGTGTCAACCGTCCAGAATATGGCAACACCCGGAAAAATTGCCTCGGCCGGCAATCTTAACCGGTTTGCCTGGGCGCGCGCGTCGGCCATGGAGATATGACCGACCGGGGCGACGGCGCGCAGCTTCTGCCAGAGGATAAACTGAGCAGCCCGGCCAGCGCACGGAGCGATGTGCGCTAATGAAACCAAATAATCATGACTCATCCTGTGTCTCCTGAAGGATTAGGGCCGGCCAGGGTTGCCTCGCCCTGGC
The DNA here is from genome assembly GCA_041918535.1 of Chloroflexota bacterium. Classification (GTDB taxonomy): domain Bacteria; phylum Chloroflexota; class Anaerolineae; order Promineifilales; family Promineifilaceae; genus DAOTXO01. The sequence continues at coordinate 4,447 of JAYRVN010000183.1, read as the reverse complement.
CGGCGAGAATTATGCGGCGGCAGTCGAATACCGCCGATTGCGGACGTTATCTGAATGGCTGGAGTAATAGTACGGCACCAGAATGGGCGTGCCGGCCGGCACCAGGCCCTGCACAGTGAGGGAAATGGCTTGGGCGACTGCAGCGCAACGGGTGGCCGTGCCCGGCCCGCCGCGCTCACGATGAGACGTGGTGACATGCAACAACTTGTATTCGACGGCCGCCAGCGCCTCCCGGGGAGAGGCGAACCATTCGGTGCTGATGTCATAGATGACTTCACACCCCGGCAGCAGGCAGCGCAGCAGCGCCGCCACTCGATAGCTAGGGAAGTAGGCGTGTTCGCGCCAATCCGGGTATAGATGCAGCCGGATCATCCCACACCCACTGTCGCGGATGTAGCCAACCGGGCTGATATAGATACGCGCGTAGGCGTCGGCGTTGGGGACTGGCGGCAAGTCGGTAACCAGGAGTGTGGCGCTGGCGAATTGAGCTTTGTCGCCCAACCTGTCATACCCATACTGAACGCCGCTCGGCGAGAAATGGAATTCCCGCTCGGGCGCGTCTGGCTGATGCCCGTCACGCACTGTTCGTGTTGAAAGAAGTGAGGTATACATGGTCATTGACCTCTGGCGGGGGTAGCTCTGCCCTAGAACGGAATTTCCAGGTGGTTCGCTACATCGGATGAGGTGAGATCGTGGTCGGCGGCGTGTTCGAGCATGTAGGCCCGTTCGGCCGAATTCGCGTCCACGTAGTCCGGCAAGGGGGTTAGGAGAGCCTCCAGCGTAACTTTCCACCAATCTACCGTCTCGGCCGGAAGAGTCGGGTTTAGAGAGACGCTGGTATTGGCTCCTTCAATCCACCGCAGGTGGGCGCCGACCTCGTCGAGCGTGACCTGGGGTCTTTCGGTTACCGCGACGACATTGTTGAGGCGCGTCCAGGTTATCTCGCCCGGCCGGCGCAGAATGCGCCAGTAACCCAGTTCGTTGGGGTATGCCAGCAGGCTCCAGGCATGGTAGAGCGTGGCAATGTGCTCGCCGGTCTCGTCAATGGCGAGGGCAGCGTACTCCACATGCCACAAGGCAATGGGCCCGAAAACATCCGGGTGGGCGGCCTTAAAGTTATCCAGCAAGGCCCTATTATTGATGGCCACCTGGTCGCGCTCCGCCTGGCGCGCGCGGCAGGCATCGGAGACGGCCTGTTTTGCGGCGTTATTCAGGGCTGCCAATCGCTTGCTGGTCTCGATACGCGCCTGGCGGGCCGGGCGCAACTCAGCAACGCGCGCCATTGTGCCGGGGACGCGCTTCTCGTATTCTTTAGCCAATAAGGATTCGAGCCACACGTCCCCATACTCGCCCGCCGCATATCTCGCCAGCCACGCTTCAGCCTCCTGGCGAAGGCGTTCGGTTTCTTCGGCGCGTTTAGCGAGAAAGTGCTGGGCGTGGGTCTTTTGGTTGGTCAGCCAGTAGGCCAAACCAATCTCATCGTCGGGTTGCATGGGGAACGATTTGACATACTGCCAATCGCTGATACTTAGCAACGGAACAAACAACGTGATGGAAACCGTCTGGCCTCCGGACATCCCAGACACTTTCAGACAAGTAGGGAGACCGTTTAAGGTCCCCTCGCAAATGGCCGTGATGTCACCAGTTCGTTTTCTGGAGGCCGACTGGAACGCGAACATGGGCTTGAGCATTGGCGCTGCGCGCGGCCCCAAGACTTCCCACGCCCTCTCCAGAAGGGCGAGGGCGGCTTGCTCATCTTCGGCCGCTTGTTGGGCTTTTCTCTCAGCATCTTCCAGGGCCATAGTGTCAGCTACAGCCTGGCTATGGGCAATAAACTCGTCTAGCGACAGGACGGCGCCTGTTTCGGCCGACACTGTGGATGATTTAGGTGAATTGTCTGACATGGTCATACTCCTGCGTGCGATATATAGTATCATAACACAGGATATATATAGGTGTCAAGTATGAATTACTCCAAAACAGGAATTGGTTGTTGACATAAAGTTATATAGGTTGTACTATATAGGGTATGGTAACTATGGCTGCGTCACCACAATCAAGATCAGGGGATAAGGCGATGCTAATTAGAAACGCGGAAACCCTGACGAAACTTCGTGAAGCGCTCGAAAAGGCAGGATCGGCTAAACATCTCCGCTCCTATTACTTGCCGGAATATCAGTTGTTGATTTTGGATATTTTGGCTGAGGATTCGGGGAACCCCAAAGGCGGGGTTATCCGCGCCATTATTGACGAGTGGATTACGAATACGTTAGGGGCATGAAACAAAAAGCCACCCCCTGATCGAGAGTGGCTTGTCACCATCGGCTGCCCGGGTCTGACACCAAACAGCTAGTGGTCAAAAATGGGATGAAGCGTCACTGAATCGGCAATCGTATACACATCTTCGGCCAGGAATCCGTCCCAGTTGATTCGGCCGAGCGTGGCGGCGCTGTAGGCGACCGTCACGGCCTGGGTTTCCTGTACATTTCCAAAGGCATCTTGCAGCCCAAAGAACCCCGATAACCGCGTCGTGTCTGGGACCGGCTCCAGGCTGGAAACAACCTGGAGGACGGCATAAATATCGTGTCGCGCGCTGGCTTGTAGGAGCGCCTCTGACAGATTGTCGTTGATGCTCCAGGCGATAATGAGATCGCCGTCGGCAGCTTGAATTTGGCGGATGCGGGGAAGGCCTCGGTTGCCGGCACCCAGTGCAGCCGCCAACCGGGTGCGTAAATCTCCGGAGGCGGCTGGTGGGGTGACTTCCGGCTCAGAGCTATCGGTAAATAATCGGCCGATAAGAATCAGGGCCAGAAGGGCTAGAACAACAGGTGTCCATCGCGGCATGTTTGACATTGTGTAAAGATACGGTTCACAGGCCAGTGAACCGTATTGATAAAGGGCCAGCCAACCAATGATGTGTGGCTCCGAACCGACCAACTTCTTGAAGCCCCGCCACGCGGCGGGGCCTGGCCTGTTAATGTGTACAAAAGGTGGACAAGAAATCATACGCCCTGAGAGATTCGAACTCCCGACCTACTGGTCCGTAGTCAGACCGTGGGGACGAAAGTTGGACACGGGCGCTTGTAACAGCGTTGGAATGCGTGGTTGTTGTAGCAATCCGTCAGCCGTTGCGGCCAAAAGCTCGTCATTAGTGACCTGATGATACACCGAAAGGGTAAATTCGACGCGGTGATGGCGCAATTTGCGTTGAGCGATGTTGGGGTTGTAATTCTCGACGTAGTATTTGCAATTCAGGTAGCGTAGGCAGTGAGACGAAAAGTTTTGTGTAACGCCGGCCAACCCGGCAACCCGCTCGAAGGCCATGGCCACGCCGGATATGGTCATTTCGGCGCCCCAACGGTTGGATTGATAACCAATCCACAAGCCGTTGTGGCCCACCTCGTCCGGTTTCGGCCGAACCGCCAGCCACGCGCGCAACGCATTGGCGGCTACTTCCGTAAATGTTACCCATCCCTCACCAGTCTTTCCAGTGATGCGCACCGTGTAGACATAGCCATGCGGTGTGAAGTGGGGCTCCTCCAGCCGCTGGGTGACATGACCATAGCGCAGCGAGGCGATCTCTCCCAGCCGGCAGGCGGTTTCGGCGGCGAAAAACCAGATGGCCGCGATACGCAAGTCTATGGGATCGGCCGAATGCGCCAGCAACTCGGCCTGACTGCGCAGTTTCTGGAAGTCGGCAAACGACGTGGTCTTATTGCGTTTTTCGAAGCGCTTGCGCGGAAGCTCGTCCGCCGGCGATTCGCTCAACGCGCCGTTTTTGGTCAGCCAGGTGAAAAAGGAGCGAAAGGTTTGGCGGTAGCTGTTGTAACTGGCATTAGAGGGGAAAGAGAGGTCATCAAACCACGCCGCCACCAGCTCGGGGGTGATAGAGGACACGTCAGGGAACGCCCGGCAAAATGGGGCGAGGCGATAGCGCAATGTTTCGGTATGGCGCGGCGACCAAGCCTTGTGTCGGTGTCCGTAGCTCAGAAATTTGACCAGCCAATCTTGTGTTGTTTGCATAATGGATTCTCCTGTTATGAAATTCGCATTCCGCGTGACAGGAGTTTTATCATAGCCATTATAAAACGCCGCAGGGATGGGGTGACCATCTTGTTGACAAAATGTTGCCAACTTGCGCACAATGGGGGAAATACCGTTGAGGAGAAGTTCCCATGCGCAACATTATGAAGGCCGTCCTATACCTCGTAATAGCTTATGCGATTGCTCTGTTGTTGAATAAAGGGCTAGGATTAGAAGGGCGCGCGCTCATTGGCGTAGCGACAATTATCTCCGTGATCATTTCCATCATTATTACAGTCGTTAAGGATCGTAAAGGCGGGGGATAATATGCTGAATTTGGGTTTGGGATTGGCGGCCGGGGTATTGGTAATAGGCTTGTTTGCCGAGTTTTGGAGACGCCGAGATTTTGATCTGTGGCAGGTGC
>JAYRVN010000182.1:0-1852 GCA_041918535.1 Chloroflexota bacterium | reverse complement strand
TTTTCAACGACTTGCGGGCTTTATGCCGCTACCATCTCTTCCACGACTGGGAAGCCCTCTGGCTATTCATGATCAAATCCCTTGACGAAGACAACCTTCCTCAAAATATTGCCGCCCTAATTTCAAATTGAGAATTGCTGCGAATCTGCTCAGTCGTCGAGTTTCAGACCCATTTTAGCGCACTGGTTGTCCAGGCGATCACTTCCATCGGTGTCAAAATGCGCCAGACGTGTAGACGATAACGCCCAATCCCAAGCGGCAACGGTTTGGCGCTGTTGCCGCTTCCTGGTAACATCAGACCCATCTCTAAGGCTAATGTTGAGAAAGGAGGCGTCCATGTTTACGGAAAAAGAAATCGCGTATCTCCAGGCGCAACCACTGGCGCGGTTGGCGACAGTAGACGCTGACGGTCAGCCGGATGTGGCGGCAGTTGGTTTCCGCTTTGACGGCGCGCGTTTTGTCATCGGCGGCCATAAGCTGGCCGGATCGCGTAAGTATAAGAATATCGCCGGCGGCAACAGCCGAATTGCGTTGATTGTTGATGATTTGGAGACGGTCAATCCCTGGGCGCCGCGCGGCATCCGCATCTACGGTTCGGCCGAAACCGTAACCATGCCAGGCCAGTTCGGTCCCGGCGACTATCTCGTCATTACCCCCCACACTTCGTGGAGCTGGAATATCGAAGGCCCGGCGTTTGTCAACGGGCGCTTTGTAGCGAATCGCACCGTACACCACCAACCCGCGACCGAGTGAATCGGCGCATCTTTCCCGCCGGTGTTAATCGGCAGAGGCTGGCTTTCATGCACAAACCCGACTCTTCGTATTGAGCGTCCACGGCGCGTGACAGCAGGGCGCCGTGATATATTGGTTTCGCATCGCCATCCAGTGAGATATATTGACGGGGTCTGACTCTCTTGAGCCGATCCCCTTGAGCCGGGCCCAAAAAGGGGGCCTCTCTGGAGGCCCCCTTCAAACCACAATATCTATTGCGACAACGTGACCGACTGCCTATTGGTAAGTCACATTTACCGCGATCCAGTCGAGCGAGAAGTCACGCGCCGTAGAATTGGCTGTGGTGACCACGCGCACGCGGAAGTTTGTGTTGCCCAGTTCGCTCGTCGTCCAGGCATGGCCCCAGGTATCAGTGCTCGTGCCCAGAATGTAAGTGGCTTCACTGGTTGTCAACGTTGTGGTTGACTTGGCCGCCGTCCACGTCGACCCGCCATTCCAGGACAGCTCAACGCACAAACGCGGCGTGTTGAGACCAATGTCCACCTTGGCGTCCAGGCGCACCTGAATGCCTTTAACCGTCACGCCGCCCGGCAGGCTGACATTGTAGTTATAAAAGATGTGCCGGTCGCGCGTGTTGCTGGTGCAAGAAGTACTCTTGCCGCTGCCGCTGTTGGTATCCACGGCAAACGAGGCGTTGTCGGAGTAGGCGTTGGTCGGGCTCGTTTGAAAGCCGTTGTTGTCGCCGGAGCCGCTGGTTACCGGAAGGTTAGCCGACGGACTCAGATAGCCTGTCTCAACGGGTGGGACCGGCGTGGGCGTGGGTGTAGGGGTAGGCGTGGGTGTCGGTGTCGGCCCTGGAGGAGTCGGCGTGGGCGTCGGCCCACCGCAGGCATTAGAAGTGCCGCGTACTTTCACGTCGTCCACGTGCCAGCCGTCAGCCACAACGCTACCATCTGACGTAAAGCGGAAGCGAATGCGTGCGTTGGCCTGATTGTTCAACTGCGCCAGCGACAACGTGATCTCTTCCCAGGCTGTGTGACTGCCGTCGTATTGCGCCACTTGGCTCCAGTTCGTGCCGCCGTTGGTGGATACTTCCACATAACAGAAGTCCCAGCCCGCC
>JAYRVN010000181.1:0-3955 GCA_041918535.1 Chloroflexota bacterium | reverse complement strand
GGACGGGTCGTTGTGGCCGGCCGATTTTGCCGCCTATGACCTGACGGCCGCGCCACGCCTGCTGGTGCGTTCGCCCGCCAGTGAGCAACCCGCCACTCTTTTCCCCACCCATTTTGTTCACCCCAGTCCGGCTTTGGCTGAATATCTGGCCGGTCTGGGCATTATCCTGTACGGCAGCGACGCGCCCTCAATGGATGCGGCGACTTCCAAGATATTGTCCGGCCATCAAGCCCTCTGGCGACACGGCATCGCCATTCTAGAAAGCCTAAACCTGGCGGCAGCGCCGGATGGGCTGTATGAATTGTCGGCCTTGCCGCTAAGCATCGCCGGCGGCGATGGCAGTCCGGTGCGAGCGGCGCTCAGGCGGCGCGAATAGGGTCAGGCCGTCGGCCGCCGCTTAATCCATGGTTTCGGCGCTGCGCAAGGTAACATCGCCGGCCATGATGGTGTGGCGTTGCCCGTGGGCGTCCCGCACGATGAGCGCGCCCCAGGCGTCGGTTGCCTCGGCTATGCCAGTCAAGGGGGCAGCCTGCTCCGTTACCTGGTTCACCGTGACGACTCGGCCCAAGGTCATAAGCTGTCGGTTCCAGGCGGGTTGAGGGGAGTGTCCCTGTTCGGCCTCGGCGATACCCTGCGCCAGATGTTCCAGGATGGCGCCGAGAAGAGGCCAACGTGGCGTGATGAGGCCAGTTTCAGCCAGCAGGCTGGTGGCGGGAAGGAGAGGCGAGGCGGCGGGGAGATTTTCGGCCGAAACATTGACGTTCAAGCCGATCCCCATCACCGCCATCTGCAAACGCTCTGCCTCAATCTCCGTTTCCAACAAAATACCCCCACACTTACGCCAGCTCTCGGCCGTACTTTCTATCACAATATCATTCGGCCACTTCAAGGCCACCCGTAACCCCGCGCCAACCACAGCCTGAATAGCCGCTACCACCGCGCTGCCGGCTAACATGGTCAGCCAATGCGCTTGGTGTAAAGGCCAGCCGGGCCGTAGCAAAAGCGAGAATAAGAGCGATGTCTCCGGCGGCGCCACCCATTGCCGCCCCAAGCGCCCCTTACCTTGCCGTTGATAGTCGGCCACAACCATCGTCCCGGCCGGCAACCCGGCTTGCTCCGGTCGGCGCAACCAGGTATTCGTGGAGTCGATTTCCGAGAAATAGAAACAGGGGCGGCCCAAACTTTGCGCCGATAATGCGGTCTCCAACTCTGAGGGCCAAGGAGAAGGGGAAAATGTATGCGCCATGGTGCGCCTCAAACTAATTGTAACAAAAACCGGCCGGAGAGGCTGCCGGTCTGGCGGTCGCGCGACCCCGTTCGCGCTTGAACGGCGTTTGAAATGCAATCTTTAGCTGGTTTGAAAGATTCCGCTGTTATCTTTTTATCATCAATGGCTTATTCATGTCCGCGCTTGGCGCTTGTTTGTGTTGCGCCAGCCCTGTAGAGGTACTCTTGACCCATCATCCTGATTTCCCGCTGCCTACGGTTCCCCGCGATGAAGCCGACTGGGCTTCCTTGTTACAAACGATTGACAGCCTGAGCCCAACCCAGGCGGACGCTGACGCGCCCGGTATGTCTTCAGAGCATGTTGTCGGCGCTCAACCCGAACCGTCCCCCCAGCAAAAGGCGTGGGACATTGCCCAAGATGCCCACGACCGCGACATGCTGATTGAATTGACTGCCCAGGGCGCTAATCAGGGGGGATTGCTGGTCGAATGGCATGGTCTGCCCGGCTTCATCCCCGCCTCACAACTGATTGACTTCCCTCAACTAAACTTGCCGTCAGAACGCGAGCAAGAGCTCCAGGGTCTAATCGGCCGACGTCTTGCCCTCAAGATCATTGAACTCAATCAGGCCAAGAACAGGTTGATTTTCTCAGAGCGCGCCGGCTTGGTCGCTGCCCACGCGCGCGACCACCTCTGGCGACAATTGACCCCAGGGCAGACAGTAAACGGCGTTGTCACTAATATGACCAAATTCGGCGCTTTTGTTGATCTCGGCGGCCTGGAAGGGCTGATCCACCTGTCGGAACTATCATGGGCGTTGGTAACGCATCCCAGCGAAGTGGTCGCTCCCGGGCAGGCCATCTCAGTGGTCGTGCTCAATGTTGACCGCGACAGCGAACGCATTGCTCTGAGCCTGAAACGCACCAAACCCGACCCCTGGCAGGGTATTAGTCGGAGATATTGGCCGGGCCAATTAGTGACCGGGACTGTCCGCAAAATCGTTTCTTTCGGAGCTTTTGTGACGCTGGAGAGTGAGCTAGAAGGCTTGATTCATGTTTCTCAACTGACGGAAGGCAATTTCGTGCACGCGCGCGATGTTTTGCAAGAAGGGCAAAGCATCACTGCCCGCGTTTTGGATGTGGACGAAAAAGCCCGCCGTATCGCCCTTACCCTGCGTCGACACCTCTAAATCCCGCGGCTGATGCGCGCAGGCGCAGAAGAATGATTCCCATTGCCGCATCTTTTTAACATCTTGCCCGCCTTCCACTATAATGAGCGGGTATGGATACCGTTACTCGATTCACGACCGCTAGTCAGCGCCAAATCTATGTCATCCCCGTTCGCTCCTTCCCCAACCTGATCACCAATTTGTTCGTTATTGGCGACGGCCAAACGTTGAGTTTGGTGGATTGCGGCTCCGGCGCTTTTCACTCCAACGACGATCTGGTAGCAGGGCTGGCCTACATCGGTGAGCATTTTGGCGAAACCATTCGCCTGACCGATCTGGACACCATTCTTATCACGCACGGCCACATTGACCATTTCGGCGGCCTGAATTTTGTGCGCCAACATAACCCGGAGGCTCCTATCGGTGTGCATATTCTCGATCGCCGTGTGCTTTCGCACCACGAAGAACGGGTTGTCTTTGCCGTCAGCCGGTTACAAGCCTTTCTAGAAACGGCCGGCGTGGCGGAGCAACAACGCTTGGCGTTGCTGCGCGCCTACACCTTTGCCAAAGCCATCTATAAATCGGTGCCGGTCCAATTCTCTTTGGAGGAGGGCAAGCCGGTCATCGGCTTACAGATTTACCATGTGCCCGGTCATTGCGCCGGTTTGGTGTGCTTGCAGGTGGATGACATCTTGCTCACAGCCGATCACATTCTTTCTCGCACTACTCCCCATCAGGCTCCTGAGAGCATCACGCGTAACATGGGATTGGGGCACTATCTGGATTCGTTGACCAAGATCGAGCGTTTGGATGGCATTCGGCTGGGTTTGGGCAGCCATGAAGAGCCTATGCCGGATGTCCGCGCGCGCATTCAGGCCATTCGCCGCTTACACGATAGCCGCCTGGATCGGGTACTCGAACTGTGTGATAAACCGGCCACAATCGCTGAAATTAGTCTCGGCCTCTTTGGGCAGGTGAAAGATTATCACATTTTGCTGGCGCTGGAGGAGTCCGGGGCGCATGTAGAATATCTTTACGAGCGAGGCCTGTTGGTGGCGACCAATATCGAGGAAATTGAACGCGCGCCCCATGCGCCGGTGCAGTATGTCCGGACGTGATGGGGCAATGATAGCCGCGACGCGATCGGATCGAGCCGGTTGGACGGATCGCCAACAGATATGCTTGACCAGACGGAGATAGTTATCCCTTTGCTGGCCTGGTGGGATGCGGGCCGCGCTGATTGGCCGTGGCGACGTTCCGACGACCCTTATCACATTTGGGTGGCGGAGGTCATGCTGCAACAGACGCAGATCGTCACGGTTCTGCCTTATTATGCGCGCTGGCTGGCTCAATTTCCCACGGTGGCGGCGCTGGCGGCGGCTTCTTTGGACCAGGTGCTCAAGGTCTGGGAGGGTCTAGGCTATTATAGTCGGGCGCGCAATTTGCACGCGGCGGCGCGGAAAGTGGTGACGGAGCGGAAAGGGGAGTTGCCGCAGACGGCGGAGGAGTGGCAAAAACTACCGGGAATCGGCCGATATACAGCCGGCGCCATTGCTTCTAT